>JAFAFZ010000352.1 GCA_023423215.1 Actinomycetes bacterium | reverse complement strand
GCCCCGACCTGGTCGGTCGGGGCCGAGGCTCGTGCTGTCGCTCGTCGAGCGCAGATCGGTGGGTCGAGCGCAGGTCGGTGGCTCGGTGGATCGGGGGGTCGGTGGACCGGGCGGCCCGGCGGTCGATGCCGCCCGCCACGCCCGCCACGCCGGGCCAGGCCGACCCCGCCGGCCCCAACCGCTCAGGCGTTCGCGAAGGGGTCCGATCCGTGCTTGCGCGACGCCGTCTCGATGACGGTCTCGATCGGGTACGCCCCGGTCGGGTAGTACTCGAGCGCCGAGTCGTCCACGCCTTCGGCGTAGAACTGGTTCGCCCACTTGCGGAACTTCATGAACGGACCGTCCGAGCCGGCCAGCGCCGGGCGCACCAGGTGGGCCTTGTTCTCCCAGATCGGCTTGTCCTCGAGCACCTGCTTGTGGACCTCGTCGACGAACGCCGCGCCGACGCTCGAGTTCAGCGCCTCGTCGTCGCCGAGCTTCCGCACGGTGAAGTTGAACCGCATGTGGCAGGTCGAGTCGTCGATCGGCGTGTTGCAGCCCATCAGCACCGTGTCGATGATCCCCGAGAAGTGCACCGCGCTCAGGCCCGGACCGTAGGAGTCCGCGTCGATGCGACCGTCGACCACGCCACGCGGCGTCGGGAACTTCTGCGCCGAGCGCATCTTCGTGAACGGGCCGTCGATCTCGTAGCTCTGCAGCACCGGCACCTCTTCGGTGTGGTGCACGTAGCGGAAGTGCGCGGAGTCGACGCCGTTCTCCGCCAGCTCCTGCCACGGCGCGTGCACGATGTAGTCCCGCGTCACCATCTCGGTGAAGTTCGTCGGGTCGTTGAACTCGGGCACCTCGGGGATCTCCCACATCGGCGCCACGCCCTCGGGGTGGTACCAGGCCATGAGCAGGCCGTTGCGCTCGATCGTCGGGTACGCCGTGACGCACGCCTTCTTGTTCGTGCGCTCCGAGTAGGGGATCAGCGTGTTCGCACCCGAGGCGTCGAAGCGCCAGCCGTGGAACGGGCAGATCAACTCCTCGCCGTCGACCGAGCCGCCGTAGCCGAAGTGCGCACCCAGGTGCGGGCAGAAGGCGTCGTTCAGGTGCGGCGCGCCGTTGTCGTCACGCCACAGCGCCAGGTGCTTGCCGAAGTACTCCAGCGGCACGACCTGACCGACGGCGACGTCGCTGGGCCAGCCGATCTGGAACCAGCCGTACGGGATCGGGAACGGGGATCGCTTCGACATGGTCGAGCTCCTTCTCGGGTGGTGGCGGTCCACCAAAACTAGAACACGTTCTAGTCTACGCGTCCGGACGGCGCCTGTCACCCGGAACGCGCCGCGGCGACGCTGACGGCACCGACCGGTTCCCGTCGAGCCGGCGGGTCGAAACGCTGCGCTCAGACCGCTGAGGCCGCTCTCGCCGCTTGGCCCAAGCCGTCTGCTCAGGCAGCTCGGGACAGGTACGGCTCCCACGCAGGGGGCGGCGCCTTGATGCCGGCGCGCGCCAGCAGCACGAGCGTGCCCCGCGGCGCGTACGGCTGCTGGGCCAGCTTCCACCCCAGCTCCTCGAGCAGTCGGTCGCTCTTCTGGGAGTTGTGCCGCACGCACATCAGCGTGACGTTGCTCCACTCGTGCTGACCGCCACGCGAGCGCGGCACGACGTGGTCGACCGTCTGTCCGCTGCGGTTGCAGCCGACCACCTGGCAGCGGTGGCCGTCGCGGGCCTGCAGCGCCCGACGCGACAGCGGGGCGGTCGCCTGGAACGGCACCCGGACGAAGGTCCGCAGTCGGACCACGGCCGGCATCTCGTAGGTGTCGCCGCCGGCGGTCCGCACCACCTGCTCCCCGTCGGGAGCCACCAGGTCCGCCTTGCCCGACAGCACCAGCCCGAGCGCGCGACGCAACGAGATGACCCTGAGTGGCTCGAAGCTGGCGTTGAGGAGGAGGACGGTCATCCAGCACCTCTTTCGGATTGCCGAACATGGTGCCCCACGACGCCTGCGCTGTCAGGGAGTTTCGTGACCTTCCGTGCGTGCGTCGCCGGGTGCACGGCCGCACGGCGAGCCCCGAGAGGTGCATCCCTCGTCCGTCGGGCCACGGCACACTGGTCCGATGCGCCTGAAGCTGCTCCCGACCCCCGTGCCGTGGCTCGTCCTGCTGCTGGTCCTCGGCCTGTCGGCCGGCGGCTGCACCGACAGCGAGCCGGCCACCGCGACCCTGCGCAGCGAGGAGCGTCCGGCCACGACCGAGGACGAACCCTCTGCCGACCCGGTGGCCGACGAGGAGTACTGCGCCGTCGCACAGCAGATCGCCGAGTCGCCGCCGCTCGACGAGGACGACCCCACCGCCGCGCTCGCGATGCTCGAGTCGCTCGCGGACGTCGCGCCGGCGGAGCTCGAGGACGACTTCGAGGTGCTCGGCCGGGTGATCGAGCAGATGAGCTCGCTCGATCCGAACGATCCCGGGTCCATCGAGGAGATGATGGGCATCGCCTTCGATCCCGAGATCCTCGCCGCGTCCGAGGCGATCACGGCCTACACCGAGGAGGCCTGCGGTCTCGATCTGGACGAGGGTGCGATCGACGACGAGCCGATCGTGCCCACTCCGCCGACGGTCCCCTCGGAGGACCCCAGCACGACCACCGAGCCGGCCGATCCGACCGAGATCACCCTCGACGACGTCGACGCGGTGAAGGCCTCCGCGATCGGCCTGGCGTGGCCCGAGCTGCTGACCGGCACGATGATCTCGATGGGTGTCGACGTGCAGCTCACCACCGGCACGGACGTCACGATCCCGCCCGACCAGGCCCTGATCGCGTGCACCGCGGTGTCGGAGCGGCTGCGTGCGAAGAACCCGGCCGTCACGGTGCAGGTGCTGAACGGCACCACGGTCGTCGCGGCGACCACCCCCGAGGGCCCCTGCGCCATCGCCTGACCATCCCTGACGGGCGGGCTCAGGCGGGGTCGCGCCACATGCGCCACAGCGGCGGGCAGCCCCGGGCGATCACCACCTCTTCGGTGACCTCGAACCCGTAGCGGTGGTAGAAGGCGAGGTTCTCGTACTTCGAGCTCTCGAGGTACGCCGGCTGCCCCTCGGCGTCGCAGCGCTCGATCATCGGTGCCATCAGCGCCGAGCCGACGCCCCTGCCGCGCAGGTCGACCCGCGCTGCCAGGATCTCGAGGTACCAGTGCGGCTCGCGCGGGTGGCCACGCTCCATGGCCGGCAACGCCCCCAGCCGCTCACGCGCGTGGCGCAGGCCGACCGCCCGCAGCGCCGGGACCAGGCACCGTGCGACGTCCGCACCGCCCGTCTTCCACTCGCCGGGACCCGCCCAGACGGCGCCGCCCTCGTGCGAGTCGGTCGTCCAGACGGTGCCGCGCTGCACGCGTGGGCGGATGACCTGTGCGAAGAGACGGCCGAGGTGCCGGCGCCGTCGCACGGGATCGGGGCAGATCCACTCCCACACCGGGTCGTCGTCGAACGCATCGGCGAGCAGCGCGCCGAGCGGACGCCACTCCTCGGGACGTGCGACGCGGACCCCGTACTCGGGTCGCGTCACGGCTGGTACGGCACGAGCAGGCCGCCCTTCGAGGCGAGCGACACGATGCGCCGGGCCTCGCGCAGGAAGTTCCGGTCGATCCCGGAGGTCACGAGCGCGAACGACACGCCGGTCGCCGGGTCGGCCCAGGCGATCTGGCCGGCCGCACCGTTGTGGCCGAACGCCCGTGGCGACGTGGTCGCACCCATGCCCCGGAAGCGCGCCAGGCCGTCGTCACCGGCGACGATCAGCCCGAGCGTTCGGTTCGACGGGAAGCCCAGGTCCGGGTTCGGCAGCGTGCAGCGGATGTGCCCGACGCCGTCGGCCAGGACCTCGGGGTCCCACAGCCCCGCCGGGTCGTGCAGGAAGGCCTGGTACAGCCGGGTGAGCGCCGCGGCGGTCGAGATCGCCCCGCCGCCGGGCACGCCGACCGTGCGGGTCGCGGGTTCGTTGAACACGAGCAGCGACTCGGGCGTCACCTCGCCCAGGTCGATCTCGGCCACGCCGAACACGGCGGCGATCTCGTCCGGCGTCGGCGGCTCGCCCACGGCGACGAGCTCGGCGACGTCGTCCTGGTCGTCGAGCGCCGGGCCGAACGCCATGCCGCCCGCGCCGTCCAGGCCCAGCGGTTCCAGCAGGCGGGTGCGCACCACGTCGCGGTGGTCCCGTCCCTCGATCGTGGCGACCATCTCGGCGACGACCCAGTGCGCGGACGTCGGGTGGTACTGGAAGTGCGTGCCCGGCTCCCACTGCGCGTGCCAGCGGCGCAGGGCCCCGAGCCGCTGCTCGCGGTCGGCCCACCGGTTCGGTCCGAGCGGAGCGCCCGGGAACCCCGAGGTGTGGGTCAGCAGGTGCTCGAGCGTCACCTGCGCCATCCACTCGGGGGTCCGTCCGTCCTGGCCGAAGCGCGGCAGCACGTCGATGGCCCGGGTGTCGGGTCGCAGCGCACCCTCACCGATCAGCTGCCACACGACGCCGGCGATGAGCGCCTTGGTGCACGAGAAGACGCTGAAGCGCGTCGTGTCGCTCGCCGACCCGAAGCTCTCGCTCACCAGGACCTCGCCGTCGCGGGCCAGCGCGAACTGCGCGGCCGGCATGCGGCCCGCCTCGTGCTCGCCGACGATGCGCTCGCGCAGCGCGTCCAGCGCGGCGGGATCGACGGTCGTGGTCACCGGTCGGGACGAGGTGCTCATGCGCGGCAACCTAGCGGCGCGGACGGCGCCGGGTCGGACGCATGCCGCGGCTCGGGACCGCTGCGCTGCGGGCGCAAGGCCGCCCCACCACCCGGGCTAGATTGCCGAGCAGCTTCGTTCCAGGGGGTCCAGACGCATGAAGGTTGTCGTCAACTACGACTTGTGTGAGAGCAACGCGGTCTGCATGGCCGTCGCACCCGAGGTCTTCGAGGTGCGCGACGACGACTTCCTCTACGTGCTCCAGGAGGAGCCGGGTGAGGACCTCCGCGAGAAGGTCGAGGAAGCCGCTCGTCGCTGCCCCAAGCAGGCCATCACCATCGAGGGCTGACGCCCGGCGCGTTCTTCGAGACCGCCAGCGCTCGAACGCGGCACCCATCACCACCGGAGAACCGCACATGTCCACCCTCCTGATCGTCGGCGCGTCCCTGGCCGGCCTGACCGCCGCCGAGACGCTGCGCGCCGAGGGTCCGGACGACGAGATCGTCGTCGTCGACCCGTCGCCGCAGGTACCCGCGGATCGGCCGCCGCTGTCCAAGCAGGTGCTGGCGGGCACCTGGGAGCCCGAGCAGGCCCAGCACCGCTCGGCCGCCCGACTGCCCGAGCTCGGCCTGGACCTGCGCCTCGGCGTCGCCGCGGCATCGCTCGACGTCGCGACCCGCACCGTCGGGCTGTCGGACGGCTCGAGCCTCACGGCGGACGGGATCGTGCTCGCCATGGGTGCGGCGGCACGGCACCTGCCCGGCGAGCAGCCGGCGGGGGTGCACGTGCTGCGCACGCTCGAGGACTGCCTGGCCCTGCGCGCCGACCTCGATGCCGGACCGGACCGCGTCGCCGTCATCGGCGCCGGGTTCATCGGGGCCGAGGTGGCGGCGACCTGCCGGGGTCGGGGGCTCGAGGTCACGATGATCGAGGCCGGTCCGACGCCGCTGGGGCGCGTGCTGCCGGCGACGATCGGCGGCTTCATCACCGACCTGCACCGCGACCACGGCGTGGACGTGCGACTCGGCGTCGGCGTCGACGGACTCGAGGTCGACGGCACGGGTGACGCCGGCCGGGTCACCGGCGTGCGCATGGCGGACGGCACGGTGGTCGACGCGTCGGTGGTCGTCGTCGGGATCGGTGTGGTGCCGAACACGGGTTGGCTCCAGGGCTCGGGATTGGCATTGGACGACGGCGTGCGGTGCGACCCGACGTGCCTGGCCTCGCCCGGCGTCGTCGCCGCCGGCGACGTCGCGAGCTGGCCGAACGAGAAGTACGGCGAGGTCATGCGCGTCGAGCAGTGGGAGAACGCCATCGAGCAGGGCGAGTACGCCGCGCGACGCCTGCTGGCCGAGCTCGGCCGCGCCGAGGTGCCGGCGCCGTTCACCCCGGTGCCGTGGTTCTGGTCCGACCAGTACGACCGCAAGCTGCAGATGGCCGGCCGCCCCAGCGCGGGCGACGAGCTGGTCATCCCGGAGGGCTCCGTCGAGGAGCGCCGGTTCGTCGCCATGTTCCGGCGCGGCGACCGCTGCACCGCGGTGCTCGGCGTGAGCCGTCCCCGCCACGTGATGCAGGTGCGCATGCAGCTGATGGACACCCTCGACTGGGACACCGCCATGTCGGTGTTCGGCTGATCGGAGGATCCCGTGGGCCTGTTCCTCGCGCTCATCGCCGTGACCCTCGTCGTCGCCGTGGCCGACTGGTGGGCCGCGTCCACCGAGCGGACCCGCGTCGAGTACGTCCTCAAGCCGCTCACGATGGTCGTGCTCTTCGCCGCCGCTGCCGTGCTGCCCGACCCCGTCAGCGACACCGCTCGCTGGTGCATCCTGCTCGCGCTCGTGTGGTCGCTCGTCGGCGACGTCTGCCTGATGCTCGGCGAGAAGCTCTTCCTGTCGGGGTTGGTCGCGTTCCTGCTGGCGCACGTCGCGTACACCGCGGCGATGGTCGCGATCGGCACCGGCGGCCCGCTCGTCATGGTCGGCACCGTCATCGTGCTCATCGCCGCGGCGCTCGTCGGCTCGAAGGTGCTGCGCGGCGCGCAAGCGGTCGACCAGCGCATGGCCGCGCCGATCGTCGCCTACCTGGTGGTCATCTCGTTCATGGTCGTCGTCGCCATCGGCACGGGGAACCCGTGGGCGGCCGCCGGCGCGCTGCTCTTCTACGTCTCGGACGGGCTGATCGGCTGGAACCGCTTCGTGCGGCCCGTCCCGCACCGGGACCTGCTCGTGATGTCGACCTACCACCTGGGCCAGATCGGCCTGGTGCTCTCGCTCACGATCTGACACCGCCGCCCCGCCCGCCGCAGGCCGGTCGCGACGCAGCTGAGCGACGTTCGGGCTGTGGGTAGTCTGGCGTCCCGGGGCGTACCGCCAGGAGCGCCCGGAGGGACCGACGCCAGCGGGACCCGACGTCGGACGTGCCGACGCCGACGTGCCCTGCTGCGGAGAGAACGGGGGGACACCCGATGAGCCTGCTCGAGGACGACCTGATCGGTCCCGCGCACGACCTGCTGCCGGGGGTGGTGGAGCTGCGCCGCACGCTGCACCGCCATCCCGAGCTGGGGCTGGACCTGCCCCACACCCAGGCGGCCGTGGTCGACGCCCTCGAGGGGCTCGGCCTGAGCGTGAGCGTCGGCGAGGGGCTCAGCTCGGTGGTCGCCGACCTCGACGGCGGCTCGCCGGGGCCGACGATCCTGCTGCGCGGCGACATGGACGCGCTGCCGATGCCCGAGGACACCGGCCTGGACTTCGCGAGTGAGCTGCCGGGCGTGATGCACGCCTGCGGCCACGATGCGCACACGGCGATGCTGGTCGGCGCGGCGCGCCTGCTCAGCGGTGTGCGGGACCGGCTCGCCGGGCGGGTGCGCTTCATGTTCCAGCCGGGAGAGGAGGGCAGCGGCGGGGCCGCGCTGATGATCGACCAGGGCGTGCTCGACGGCGTCGACGCGGCGTTCGCCATGCACGTCGCGCCCAACGTGCCCTCGGGGCTGATCGCCTGGAAGCCCGGACCTGCGATGGCCTCGGCCGACGTGATCGAGATCCGCATCACGGGGCGGGGCGGTCACGCCTCGACCCCGCACTGGGCGGCCGACCCGGTGCCCGTCGCGTGCGAGGTCGTGCTGGCGCTCCAGTCGATGGTCACGCGCACCGTCGACGTGTTCGATCCGGCCGTGCTGACCATCGCCAAGATCCGGGCGGGCACGACCGACAACGTCATCCCCGAACACGCCTCGTTGACCGGCACGCTGCGCGCCGTGTCCGAGCGGACCCGCCACGCCATGTGGGAGCGCATCGGCACCGTCGCCGACGGCATCGCCGCGGCGCACGGCTGCACCGCCGAGCTCCAGATCGTCGAGGGGTACCCGGTGACGGTGAACGACGCGAAGTTCGCCGCCTTCGCCGCGTCGGTGGTCGACTCGACGTTCGGTCCGGGCCACAGCTACGAGATGCCGTCGCCGGTCATGGGCGCCGAGGACTTCTCCTACGTGCTGCAGCACGTGCCCGGGGCGATGCTGTTCCTGGGCGTGTGCCCGCCCGAGCACCCCGAGCCGTTCTCGGCGCCGGCGTGCCACTCGAACCGCATGGTGCTGCACGAGGGCGCGATGGCCGACGGCATCGCCCTGCACGCAGCGGTCGCCACGACGTTCCTCGAGCGCAAGGGCGACATCTCCCGTCCCTGACCGCCCGGGGCTCGCGACGTCCCGCCCGGCGATCACGGCGCCGGCGGTACCCTCGCCCCATGACGAAGCGCCGCTGGTCCGATCTCGATCCCCGCGCGAAGGCCGCCATCGTCGTCGGCTCCCTCGTCGAGCTGGTGCTCACGAGCGTCGCCCTGCGGGACCTGAAGCGCCGCCCGTCCTCGCAGGTGCGCGGCCCGAAGTTCCTCTGGCGACTGCTCGCGTTCGTGCAGCCCGTCGGTCCGGTCGCCTACCTGCTGCTCGGTCGGCGTCGCAGCTGAAGGCCGGCCGGCTGAGCCTCCGACATCGGGCCGACCGCGTCGGTGGACGCGCTCAGCCCCGGTCGAGCGGGCGGGCGAAGCTGAGCTCGTGCCCGTCGGGGTCGAGCACGTGGAAGTAGCGCTCGCCCCAGGCCGCGTCCGAGGGCGGCATGGACGGCGTCGCTCCCGTGGCCAGGACCTGGTCGTACATCGCGTCGACGTCGTCGACCCAGAAGACGGTGCGGCCCCACACGACCGGACCCGGCCGCCACGACGCATCCAGCTGGAGGTTCACGAACCCCTCACCGATCCGGTAGCTGGTGAACGGCTCGGCGCCTCCGCCGTAGAGCCGATCGAAGCCCAGCCCGTCGTAGAAGACGACGCTGCGTGCCATGTCCGAGACCGCGAAGGTCACGGCGCTGATGGACTCGACCCGTGCCATCGTCCCCTCCTCAGCCGACCCCGCCGCGCAGGCGCTCGGCGGCGGCGACGGTGACCCACATGCGTTCCAGGTGCTGGCCGACCTGTCGATCGCCCGACGGCAGCTCGGCGCTGGTCAGGAACTCCTGGACCGACGTGGCCGTCGCCCGTCCGGTCAGCGCCCGGATGCCCTCGAGCATGCGCGGCAGGCTGTTCGACGGGAAGCGGTCCGTCAGCGTCACCCAGTTCGCGGCCACGAAGTCCCAGGCGCGGGAGCTGAGCGTCGGATGGGCGATCGCACGGCGCAGCAGGTACGGCGCGTTCTGCGTGCGCACCTCGGTCGTGGTGAGCGCCAGGACGTGGTCGAACAGCTCCGGGTCCTCGGTGTCGACCAGGGCGTTCAGGAAGCGCAGCTCCTCCTGCGGCGTCGACGCGGCGCGCCACTGCTGCTCGAGCTCCCGGTGCTCGGCCGGCGTCGCGGACGCGGCGACCACCTCGATCGCTGCGGCGCGCAGGGAGGCGTCCACCCGGCTGTCGGCCAGCACCTCACGCGCGCGGGCCCGGGTCGGCTCGTGGGCGCCGGTGGTGCCGAGCACCGCGACCAGGATGCCGCGCACCTCTTCCTGGCGGGCGAGCACGGCATCGGGACCGTCGACCGATGCGGCCTCGATCGCACGGTCGAGCTGCTCGAGGGGGACCTCGACCAAGTCGACGACGAGCGCCGCCATCGTCGGCTGGTCCGCGGGCGCGGCGAGCCGGTGCAGCTCGCGTGCGACTCCCGCGATGCGTCGCCACACCGAGGGGTCGGTCTCCTTCGCGGCCATCGTGCGCAGCAGCGCGACGACGTCGTCGAGTTCGACCAGGCCGGCGAAGAACGCCGCCCAGGTGTCGTCGACCAGCACGAAGCGCTCGAGCGCCGTGGCGTCGGGGTCGGCGGCGAGGGCGTCGCGCAGCGTGCGATCCAGCGCGACGCGGAAGAAGCCGTTGCCGGCGACGTTGGCCTGCACCCGCGACGGCGTGCCGCCCAGGTCGACCTCGACGTCGGCGTCGAGGAGCAGGCGACGTGGTTCGGGCTGGCCGTCCGCCCCCTCGATCGCCGCGGCGAGCACCAGGGGCGTCGGCCAGCGCTCGGCGTCGGCGTCCGAGGTCGAGTCGTCGCCGTCCGCGTAGCGGAAGCGCTGCTGCGACAGCCGCACGCCGTGCTCGGTGGCCTGGACCGACACCAGCGGGTGGCCGCCTCGGAAGATCCACTCGTCCATGATCCGCCGCACCGGCTCGCCGCTGACCTCCTCGAGCGCGTCCCACAGGTCGGTGGTCTCGGTGACGTCGTAGGCGTGGCGTTGCAGGTAGGTCCCGATGCCGCGACGGAACACCTCGGCCCCGAGGTACTGCTCGAGCATGCGGACGACCGAGGCGCCCTTCTCGTAGGTGAGGATATCGAACATGCCCTCGGCGTCCGCGGCGCTGACGACCTCGTACTCGATCGGTCGGGTCGAGCGCAGGGCGTCGGTGTCGAACGCCGCGGCACGTGCCAGGCCGAAGGTCGTCCAGACGTCCCAGTCCGGTCGGAACGCGTCGGACGCGGTGACCTCCATGAACGTGGCGAACGCCTCGTTCAGCCAGATGCCGTTCCACCACTTCATCGTCACGAGGTCGCCGAACCACATGTGGGCGAGCTCGTGGTTGATGACGTCCGCGACGCGCTGCAGCTCGGGCTGGGTCGCGGCGCTGGGCTCGACGAGCAGCAGCACCTCCCGGAAGGTGATGCACCCGAGGTTCTCCATCGCGCCGAACGCGAAGTCCGGCACCGCGACCAGGTCGACCTTGTCGCCGGGGTAGGCGAGCCCGTAGTACCGCTCGTAGAAGCGGAGGCCCGCCTCGGCGACGTCCAGGGCGAAGTCGCACTGGGGGCCCTGCCCCGGTGGGTGCACCACGCGCAACGGGATCGGGCCGTCCAGGCCCTCGACCATCCGCGCCTCGGTCGCCTCGAGCGGACCGATCACGTAGCCCACGAGGTACGTCGACATCATCATGGTGTCGGCGAACACGATCCGCACCCGGGCGGTCGACGAGCCGTCCGCCGCCGGTTCGGGCGTACGTGAGACCTC
>JAFAFZ010000427.1 GCA_023423215.1 Actinomycetes bacterium | reverse complement strand
ACCCTGCCCCGCAGCGGCCTGACGATGCGGCGGTGGCTCGCGCACGAGCTCGGCGCTCCCGGCCGGGCGGCGTGGCGCGCCACCCGTACCGCTCGGACGTTGCGGGACCTGCTGCCGGTGGTCGCGTCGGCGCTCGCCGACGGGCGGCTCACGGTCCACCACGCCGAGCTGCTCGCCGTCCTGCGCACCGATCGCATCGAGCCCCACCTGGTCGACCTGCAGCTCGCGTTCGTCGACCTGGCGCAGCG
This sequence comes from Actinomycetes bacterium, assembly GCA_023423215.1. Taxonomy (GTDB): domain Bacteria; phylum Actinomycetota; class Acidimicrobiia; order Acidimicrobiales; family Microtrichaceae; genus JAFAFZ01. Next base: position 8,557 of record JAFAFZ010000427.1, on the reverse strand, counting down.
CCTGCGCTTCGACGAGTGGGAGCGCCACGTGCGCGACACGCTCCGCCTGCTGGACACCGACGGCCCGGCACCCGCCCGCGAACGCGACCACGCCGCCGCGTCGCACCTCTGGGACGGGGGGCTGCGCCTCCTGCTGGAGCTGCACGGCCCGTTCGAGACCGAGGCCGTGCTCGCGGCCATCGACGTCGAGCTGCAGGCTCGGCTCCGCCACCACCGCAAGCTGCGCGCCTCCGATCCGACCCACGTCATCCCCGGGCGAGCGCGCCTTCGGTCCGAGGCCGTCGTCGAGCTGCTCTTGCGCGGCCATGCCGCTCGTGGCGCCGACCTGCGGGCGCCGTCCACCGGCGTCACGCTCGTCGTGCACGCTGCCGACCCGACGCACGCGGCGACGCTGGACGGGCGGCGCCTCTCGGCCGCCGCCACTCGACTGCTGTGCTGCGACGCCGGCTGGGCGGCCGTCGTGGTGGACTCCCTGGGCGTGCCGCTCGACGCCGGTCGCAAGCGGCGGTTCTTCTCGGCGGCCCAGCGACGGGCGATCCTCGTGCGCGACGGCGGCTGCGTGCACCCTGGCTGCAGCGCCTCGCCGCGCTGGGTGCACGTGCACCACCTGCTCGAGTGGGACGAGGACGGCGCCACGGACCTGCGCAACGGCGTCACGTTGTGCCCCACCCACCACGGCATGTGGCATCGGCCCGACTGGCACGCCCGGCCCGATCCGGACGACCCGGCCGGTCTCCTCATCACGACGCCGGCCGGCACCGTGCTGCGCAGCCAGCGTCATCTCGCACCACGACCGTTCCCCACCGACGCGGCGCAGCGCACCGGCTCGGGTGTGACCCGCGATCCGTCCTCGCCGGTCGCTCGGGCCGCTCGGACCGAAGCTGCCGAGTCCGGCTCAACGGCTCGGTGCGCGCGGCCGGCGACGGTGGACGCGCTCGTCGGGACGCTGCCGCCGGCGACGCAACGTGCGTTCCGTCGTGCGGCGGGGCTCCAGCCCGGCCGATGCGGCACCACTCGCACCTGCGGCGACGACGGCGGCACCGATCCGCCGCACTGACGGGTCAGTCCAGCTGCAGGACGCGACGAGCGTTCTCGCGCAGGAACTTCGGCCAGACCTCGTCCTTCAGCGGCAGGTCGGGCAGCTCCGAGAAGATCCGGTCGAGCGTCAGGCCCATCGGGAAGTAGCCGCCGTACATGACCTTGTCGGCGCCACGCGTGTTCGCGTAGTCGATGATCGCCTTCGGGTAGTACCGGGGAGCGAACGCCGAGGTCGAGTAGTACAGGTTCGGCCACTTGATCATCAGCTTCACGGCGAGCTCCTCCCACGGCTCCGCGCCGTGGCGCATCACGATGGTCAGCTCGGGGAAGAACCAGCAGACCTCGTCCAGGAGCTCGGTCTTCTGGCAGGCCATGGGCACTCGGGGCCCCGGCACGCCCGTGCACATGAACACCGGGATGTTCAGCTCGCAGCACTTGGCGTAGATCGGGTACCACCGCTTGTCGTTGATCGGGACCTGCGGGCTGTAGCCCGCCGGGAAGCCCGCGAGCGCCTTCAGGCCGGTGGTCTCGTACTGGCGCACGATCTGCTCGACGGCCTTCATGCCCTCGTTCGGGTCGACGCCGATCGACGGCAGGAAGCGGTCGGGGTGCTCACGCAGCGCCCGGTTCTGGTTCTCGCCGCCCGAGCCGATGAGCGCCATCTCGATGCCGTGGTGGTCCATCAGCGCCAGGGTGTGGGCGACGGGGTCCTCGCCGGCCTCCGCCGCCTTCGGCACCTTCTTGAACATGTACTGCGCAGGGAACTCGAACTCCTCCTTCGACGCCGAGTCCTTCAGGTTGGGCGTGAGGAACTCGTAGATGGAGCGGACGTCGTCGAAGGGCAGGTCCATCATCGTGTCGATGACCCCGATCCCGGCAGGCATGGGCATCCGGCCACGCTAGCCGCCAGGTAGAACGCGTTCTCATCCGTGCCGTGCCGGCGTCAACACCCTCGACACGGACCTGCCGAGTCACGGCGGGCAGGGCCTCGCCGTCGGCGGCGTGGACTCGGCGGGCAGCTCCGGCACCTCGAACTGCATCGAGCCGACGACCTCCGGCGCCGCGCCTCCACCCGGGATCTCGGACGGTCCGTAGCCCGCTGCGGTGGACGCCGCGATGAGCTGCACCACGACGGCGCCCCGCACGCGCACCGGGACCTGCCAGTGGGCCACGGCGGTCGACCACCCAGGACACGTGGGAGCAACGGGCAGCGGTCCACGGGCCGAGCCGGCACGCACCTCGTTGCCGACCGGCTGCACGACCATCGGGCCGGCCTCGCCGCCGGGCACCACCAGCACCGGGCGGATCGAGGTGGGTGCGCCCAGGGTGCACAGGCCGTACTCGATGCCGAGCCACCGCATGCCGACGTCGGGCGCCTCGAGGCGGGCGACGCTCGCCCCGTGCTCGAGCCGGGTCACCTCGAAGGTGCCCAGCGCGCCACCCGGCGCCGCGAACGGAGTCGACCGCACGGTGCGCTCCTCGGCCCGCGGATGGCGCACCGCGGGCTCGGCCGGACGACGGCCGAGCGGGACGACCGCCTGGCTCGTCCTTGGCGCGCCGACGACCAGCATCGCCGAGTCGAGCAGCGAGGTCGCCGCCCTCGGGATCCGGAAGCTCGCCCGCAGCGTCGACGTGCCGGACCCGTCGACCTGCCCGTGGCGGAGCTCGGTCGCGACGTAGACGGAGCGACCGGCCCGCATCCGCACGTCCTCGAGCCGGCCGTGCGTCGGCGTCGTGTTGCGCACCCGCAGCTCGACCACCACGACGGGCTGCGCCGAACGGGACGCGGACCGGGCGACGATCGGCGAGACCGTCCGGGAACGGGTCGCCAGCTCGACCGTCGACCGACCGGGCGGCACCGTCGTGCCCGGCGGCGGGGAGGTGCCTGTCGACGACGAGCTCGCAGCCGGCGGCCCGAGCACCCGCACCGAGACGGCCGCGGCGTCGAAGCCGCCGTAGCTGAAGCGCTGGGAGAGCACCCGCAGGACGCCGGGCACCAGGTCCGGACCGTCCGCCGCCTCGTCCGCTCCCTCGCGCCGGACTCCTCCGACCCGTCCGCCCTCAGCACCGTCGGACCGGTCCGACCCGTCCGCCCCATCGGACCCACCGTCCGCCCGGTACGAACCCGACGAGCCGTCACCCGTGGCGTGCAGCTCGATGGTGTCGTCGTCGCCGCGGGCCAGGCTCGGGGACGCGCCGGCCCGGACGGGCGCCGCGACGCTCCACACGAGCGCCACCACGCCGGCGACCGCGACCACACGCGGCAGCGGGGACCGTCCGAGACGGTGCGCTCCGGATCGGCCCGATCGAGCAGCGTTGACCACGACGCCTCCCGCGTGGGCCGCTCGACCACCCGGCTGCGCCGGGGCCCGTGGACCCGTCACGCTCCCCCGAGGTTCGTTGTTCCTCCAACAGTACGCCCGCGGTCCGGCGCTGCCCACCCCGAACCTGCAGACTGTGGCCACCGACTGCACTGTGACCACCGACTGCACTGCGGCGACGGCCCCAGCGCGGCCGGCGACCCCTCACGACGGAGACCGATGACCGAGCACGGGACGACCCGCCGCCCCCACGTCCTGCTGATCACGCTGGACCAGTTCCGAGCGGAGTGCCTGGGCGTCGCCGGCCACCCGCTGGTGCGCACCCCGAACCTGGACCGCCTGGCGGCCGAGGGCGTGCGCTTCACGCACCACTTCAGCAACTGCGCGCCCTGCGCGCCGGCCCGGGCGTCGCTGCTCACGGGCCTGTGGCAGATGAACCACCGGGTCACCAACAACGGTGCACCGCTGTCGGACCACCTGCCGATGCTGCCGCGCCAGCTGCGCGAGCTCGGCTACGACCCGACCCTCTTCGGGTACTCGGACACGGCGCTCGACCCCGGCACGCTCGCGCCCGACGACCCCCGCCGCACCAGCTACGAGCAGCCGATGTCGGGGTTCCGCGCAGGCGCGCTGCTCGACGACGACATCGGTCCCTGGATCGACTGGCTCGCGGCGAAGGGGTACGAGGTGCCCGAGGACCACCGCGAGATCTACGAGCCGGCGGACGTCCCGATCCCGGCGGGGCGCGGGGCGACGTGGCGGCCCGCCCGCTACGCCGCCGAGCACAGCGAGGCCGCGTTCCTGACCGAGGCGGTGCTCGACTGGGCGGCGTCGCCCGAACGTGGCGACGACCCGTGGTGCGCCCACGTCTCCTACCTGCGTCCGCACCCGCCGTACCTGGCGCCGGCCCCGTACCACGACCTGTTCGACCCGGCCGACGTCCCCGATCCCGTGCGACACCCCACCCTCGAGGACGAGGCCGCGGTGCACCAGTTCATGGCGGGCGCCCTCTCGGTCGTGCCGTCCCCGGCCGACGACCTCGACCAGCGCCAGCTGCGGGCCACCTACTACGGCATGATCGCCGAGGTCGACCACCAGCTCGGCGTGCTGCTCGACGGCCTGGAGCGGATCGGCGTGCTGGACGACACCCTGCTCGTGCTCACCTCGGACCACGGCGAGCAGCTCGGGGACCACTGGCTCGTCGAGAAGGTCGGCTTCTACGACCAGAGCTACCGCATCCCGCTCATCGTCCGGTACCCGCGTGGCGTGCGACAGCCCGGACGCACCGTCGACGTCTTCACCGAGAACGTCGACGTCGCGCCGACGCTGCTCGACCTGTGCGGCGCACAGCCCTCGGAGTTCTGCGACGGCGCCAGCCTGCGGTCCTTCCTGGAGGAACCGAGCCTGGAGGAACCGAGCGGGCGCGCCGAACCGTGGAGGACTGCGGCGCACTACGAGTACGACTTCCGCGACCCGGGGTCCACCCTCATCGAGGACCTGTTCGGCCTGCGCCAGGACCAGTGCGCGATCTCGGTCCTGCGCGACCACGACGGCAAGTACGTGCACTTCGCCGGCGGGCAGCCCGGGCTGTTCTTCGACCTGGCCGAGGACCCCGGCGAGCTGCACGACCTGGCGTCGGACCCCGCCCAAGCCGAGCGGGTGCTCGGCTACGCCCGACGGCTGCTGGACCTGCACCTCGAGCACCTGGACCCACGCCTGGCCAACACCCGGGCGACCGCCTTCGGCACGGTGCACCGCGCCGACCCGCCGCGCTGATCCGCGCCGTCAGCCGGCACCGCGCCGGGTCACCGGCGTCGCGGGAGCGGCGGGTAGGGTGACGCCCGACCGAGGGCGGTCCCCACCGCCGCCCCGACCCGAGAACGAAGACCCATGGCCCGCCGGTTCCGCATCCCGCGTCCGCGACCCCTGGAGCTGGGCCGGAGGCTGGTCGATCTCCTCGGGCCGACCGGCGATGCCGCGCGCCAGAGCCTCGTCGCGCTGGGCTTCAACTCGTGCACCAGCTTCGCCGCTGGCGCCGTGCTCGGCTCGATCACGCACACCTTCGAGGAGCTGCCCGGCCTGCTCGTCATGGTGCCCGCCGCGATCGGGCTGCGCGGCAACATCTTCGGCGCCGTCGGCAACCGCATCTCGACCGCGATCCACACCGGTACGTTCCGCATCTCGGCCAAGCGCGAGTCGGTGCTGATCCAGAACGTGCTGGCGTCGCTGTCGCTGACGTTCATCCTCTCGCTGATCCTGGCGGTGCTCGCCAAGGTCGTCGCCATCGCGTTCGACATCCCGAACACGATCAGCGTGCTCGACCTGGCCCTCATCTCGATCGTCGGCGGGCTGATCGCCAGCCTCGTGGTGCTGGCCGCCACGGTCGTGCTCTCGGTCGGCGCCGTGCGCCGGGAGTGGGACCTGGACAACCTCGTCGCCCCGACCGTCTCGACCCTGGGCGACGTCGTCACCATCCCGGCGCTGTTCCTGGCGACCAAGCTGCTGGGCCACGGCTCGTGGACGACCTCGGCGTCGTGGGTGATGGTGGCCGTGACGCTCGGCGTGATCGTGACGAGCCTTCGCACCCACCTGCCCCTGTTCCGCCAGATCCTGCGCGAGTCCATGCCGGTGCTCGTCGTCGCCCTGCTGCTGTCGACGCTCGCGGGCATCGCGGTCGAGAAGCAGCTGGCGCTCTTCGCCGCCCTGCCCGCCCTGCTGGTGCTGCAGCCCGCCTTCGTGAGCTCTGCCGGGGCGCTCGGCGGCATCCTCTCCAGCCGGGTCGCGACGAACCTCCACCTCGGTCTCGTGCAACCCGAGATGCGCCCCGGGCGGGAGGCCCGCCGCGACGCGCTGCTGGTGCTGCTCATCGGGTTCCCGGTGTTCGTGTTCAACGGCGTCGGCGCGCACGTCGTCGGCCGAGTGCTCGACGAGGCCAGTCCCGGGCTGGGCTGGATGGTGCTCGCCTCGCTGATCGGCGGGCTGATCGCCGTGCTGTTCGTGATCGCGCTCGCCTACTACGGCACCATCGCCGCGTGGCGCATGGACGTCGATCCCGACACCTACGGCATCCCCGTCGTGACCGCGTCGGTGGACTTCGTCGGCGTGCTCGCCCTGATCCTCACGCTCTTCGCGCTCGGCATCGCGTAGGCGCGTCGCGCCGGGCCGATCAGTCCTTCAAGGTGAACGAGTGGTGCTCGTGGGCGACGACCCACCCGCCGCCCTCACGACGCAGGCCCAGGGTCAGGCGGAGCCGACGCTCCGGATGGTCCCGGCGCTCCTCGGCCGACGCGCACCGCAGCAGGGCCCAGGCGTAGGCGACGTCCTGCCCGGCCGTGACGTCGAGCTCGACGATCTCGAAGCTGCCACCCGACGCCTGGAACTCGAAGAACGGCGGCCACGCGTCCCCATAGGCCTGGCCGCCGCGCACGCCGTCCTCGGGCGGTGGCACGTCGAACATCACGATGTCGTCGGCGTGGTGCTCGAGCACGGCGTCCAGGTCGCCGGCGTGCACCGCGGCCGCCCAGCGCTCGATCAGCTCGCGGATGGTCTGCTCGTCCGTCGTGGGTTCCTGCATGCAGGTTGGACGGCTCGGGCCGCCGCAACTCACCGGCGCGCCTCAGCGCCGCGCCTCAGCGCCGGGCGTGGCGGTCCATCGGGTACGCCTCCAGGAAGCGGAGTCGTGCCGCCGAGTCGCCGATGACGACCAGGTCCGCGTCCGCGGGCAGCGGCTCCGTCGGCACCGGATTGGTGATGGTGGCGCCGTCGAGCTCGACCGCGACGACGTTGCAGCCGGTGCGACGCCGCACCTCGCACTCGGCCAACGATCGGCCCGCCATGCGGTGCGGCAGTGGGATGCGGAACATCTCGAGCCCCTCGGCGAGCACCAGCGAGTCGTTGCGGCCCAGCTCGTTCCAGATCGCCGTGGCGCCGATCGACGCGTACGACAGCACCGCGTCGGCACCCGCACGGTGCAGCGTCGCGACGTTGCGGTCCAGGTTCGCCCGGGAGATCACCTGCAGGTCCGGGCGCAGCCGGCGGCAGTAGATGGTCAGGTACACGTTCACGTCGTCGTCGTGGGTCGTGATGAGCACTGCGCTCGCGTCGTCGAGTCCCGCCGCCTTCAGGACCTCGATCTCGGCGGCGTCGCCGACCACGTACAGCTCGGGGTCCCGCACCCGGTCCGCCTGCTGCTCGACGATGCGACAGCGGGCGCCGGCGTCGCCCAGCACCCGGGCCGCGGCACGACCGACCCGACCGCCGCCGATGACGATGACCGGCGCCTCGATCGCCTGCTCGGCACCGAAGGCCGCGTCGTAGGCGGCGAGCTGCTCGGCCGAGCCCGCCAGGATCAGCACGTCCGACTCCTCGATGAGCGTCTCGGGCTCGGGCAGCTCGAACCGGCCCCGCTGCCAGATGCCGGCGACGCTCACGTTGTAGCGGCCACGCAGGTCGGCCTCGGCGACGCGACGACCGATCAGGTCGGTGCCCGCGACGCTCGCCTCGGCGACCAGCAGGGAGTCGAACTCGCCGACGACGTGGGACCTCCGGTCGCCGCCCAGGACCCGCCGCGCCAGCGCGTGGCCGAGCAGCTCGCCCATCTGCAGCACCTGGTCGCAGCCGGCCAGCTCGAGCACGTCGACCGAGGCCTCGCGCGACGCCGTCGCGATGATCGGCACGGTCGCGTTGATCTCGCGCACCGTGAAGGCGATGTTCGTGTTGCTCATGTCCGACTGGCTGGTGGCGACCAGCGGGGCCGACTCGGTCCGCGCCGCCAGGTAGGTCGCCGGATCGTCCAGGTCACCGACCATCACCTTGTAGCCCTGGTCGTAGAGCGCCAGGGCCTCGGCCGGATCCGCCACGAGCAGCACGTAGGGCACGTGGGCATCCCTCGCCCGGCGGATGAGCGCGTCGGTCACCGCGCCGAGCTGCGTCAGCACGATGTGGTCCCGCGTGCCGTCCGGCAGCTTGCGGGGCGCCCGCTGCGCCTCACGCTGGGCCATCCACGGCAGGAACAAGAACTGGATGAAGGCGAAGGGCAGCAGCACGAGGATGAACAGCGCGCCGCTGACGAGCACGATCACCGAGAAGATGCGGCCGATGTCGGACTCGAAGGTGATGCCGCCGAAGCCGAGCGGCGACATCACGGTGAGGGCCCAGTAGACGCCCGTCGCCCAGCTGTGCTGGCGACCCTCGTACTC
>JAFAFZ010000401.1 GCA_023423215.1 Actinomycetes bacterium | reverse complement strand
GTCCACGACGCCGCCGGTCATGCCGACCCAGCGCCCGCTGCGGTCGAACACGACCCCGCCGTCCTGCACGGCGGACGCCGGTTCGTCGCCGACGGGGTCCGTCTCGACCTCGGCGCGCAGCGTGGGCGTCGGTCGGGCGGCCAGGAGCACGGCGCCGATCGGTTCGACGACGCCGTTGCGCACGCTCACGCCCTTGCCGCCCCGGGCGTGCATCGTCACGACCTCGGTGCCGACCTCGGGCCGGTCGTCGACGTCCACCGCGGGCTCGCCCGCCGGGCGCTCGAGCCGGAGGACCGCCAGACCGGTGCCCGGGTCCTGGCCGAGCACCGAGGTGCGCTCGGACATGCCGTCGTGGCAGCGCACCCAGATCTCGTCCGCATCGGCGACCGCGGCCGCCGGGACCAGGACGTGGCCCTCGGCGTCGACGACGACACCGGTCACCGTGCTGGTCCGCTCGCCCTCGACCACGCTGACGTGCGCCACCGAGCGCGACGCACCGTCGACCGGGGTCGTGGTGGGGGTGACGTCGCCGCGGCCGTCCATCGATCCGAGCAGGACGCCGGTCACCAGGATGCCGATCCCACCCAGCACGACGCCGGCGGCGAGGCGTGCCGAGCGCTTGCGATCGTGGCGTCCGCGCACCGCCAGGCCGACCTCGCTCGGGTGCTGCCACCCCCGGTCGCCGGGAGGTCCCGGCTCGGGCAATGGACCGCTCGGTTCGCTCTGGGCCCCGCCGCTCATCGGCCCGACGTTACCGAGCAGGTGCCGCCGGGGGAGCGCGCACCCCACGCGGGCGGCCCCGCCGGACGGCCGTCGAAGCGCGTCGCGAGCGGTGCGCGGCGCCGTGCGATCACGGGTCGGTGCCGCGCGAGATGTCGACGCGTGTGGGATCTTCCCTACGATGTCCCACGTGCCGAACCTCACCCCCGCCGCCGGCGGGACGATGCCGCTGCCCCTCGCCACCCCCGTCCGCCGCGCCCACGGTCGCCGGAGCGGATCGGTCCCCCGATGAGCAACGTCGTCTACCTCCTGATCGTGGTCGGCATCAGTGCCGTGGGCCTCGTGATCCTGTGGGCCCGCACCCGTGCACCGTCGTCGCCGCGGTCGTCCGTCGAGCAGTTCAACGACAAGATGCGTGCGCTCGCGCCCGACGACGACCGACCCGGTGACACCGCCGGGCGCTCCCGCCGCGGAGCCTGAGCTGGCACGCGACCTCGCGATCGACCTGGGTACGGCGAACACGCTGGTCTACGCCAGGGGAGAGGGCATCGTCCTGAACGAGCCCTCCGTCATCGCGCTCAACAGCCGGACCAACGAGGTGCTCGCGATGGGTCGCGACGCCTGGAAGATGATCGGCCGCACGCCGAGCTACATCGTGGCGGTCCGGCCGCTGCGCAAGGGCGCGATCACCGACTTCGAGGTCACCCAGGAGATGATCCGCCTGCTGCTCAAGCGGGTGGGCGTGAACCGGTTCAACCGCCCCCGCGTCGTCATCTGCGTGCCCTCGGCGATCACCGCGGTCGAGAAGCGCGCGGTGACCGAGGCCGCCCGCAAGGCGGGCGCGACCGAGGCGCAGCTGATCGAGCAGCCCATGGCCGCCGCGATCGGCGCCGGCCTGCCGATCAACGAGCCGATGGCGAACATGGTCGTGGACATCGGTGGTGGCACCTCGGAGACGGCGCTGATCTCGCTCGGCGGCGTCGTCGCGCTCCAGGCGGTCCGCGTCGGCTCGTTCGACATCGACGCGGCGATCATCACCTACATCCGCCGTGAGTACGGCATTGCCATCGGCGAGCAGACGGCCGAGGAGATCAAGATCCTGATCGGGTCCGCGCACCCGACGCCCGACGAGGTGCGCGCCGAGGTGCGGGGCCGTGAGCTCATGTCCGGCCTGCCCAAGACCATCATCCTCTCGGCCGCCGAGGTCCGCGGCGCCATCTCCGAGCCGGTCAACGCGATGGTCGACTCGGTGCTGGCCTGCGTCGCCGAGGCGCCTCCGGAGCTCGCCCAGGACCTGATCGAGCAGGGCATCTACCTGGTGGGCGGCGGATCGCTGCTGAAGGGACTGGACCTGCGACTCGCGAAGGAGAGCGAGGTGCCGGTGCGCATCGTGCGCCAGCCGCTCGAGTCGGTCGTGCTCGGCGCCGGTCGCGTCGTGGAGTCCTACGAGGAGCTGCGCGACATGTTCATGGGGTCGCGGCGCTGACCGATCCGGCCGCTCGGACGCGATCGCCGGTCGCATGTGGTTGCGATGAGAGTGACATCGGTTACACCTCATCGGTGAACGGCTAGTGTGCGGGGCCCCGACAGGGGACGAACACGGGGAACACATCGCACGGGTCGTCAGAAGGGATGCTGCGCGTGGCACTGCTGGAGGTCGAGGAGATCGGTGTGCGCTTCGGCGGCGTCGTCGCCCTCGACGGTCTCTCGTTCTCGATCGAGCAGGGCCAGATCTGCGCCCTCATCGGTCCCAACGGTGCCGGCAAGACCACCCTGTTCAACGTGATCAGCCGGCTCTACGAGCCCGACCGTGGCGAGCTGCGCTTCAGTAGCGAGGACCTGCTCTCGCTGCCGCCGCACCGCATCGCGGGCCTCGGCATCGCCCGCACCTTCCAGAACCTGGCGCTGGTGCCCGGCCTCAGCGTCGTGGACAACGTCATGGTGGGCGCCCACTCCCGCACCGACGGCGGCTTCGTCACCTCGATGCTCGGCCTGCCGGTCGTGCGTCGGGAGCGGGCCCTGCGCGCCGAGGCGATGGACATCCTGGACCGCCTCGGCCTGGCGGCCGTCGCGCCGATGCCGGCTGCGGGTCTGCCCTACGGCACGCTCAAGCGCATCGAGCTCGCCCGGGCGCTGGCCGGTCGGCCGAAGCTGCTCATGCTGGACGAGCCCGCGAGCGGCCTCACCCACAGCGAGGTCGACGAGTTGGGCGCCACGATCCGCTCGCTGCGCAACGAGCTGTCGCTGACCGTGCTGCTCGTCGAGCACCACATGGGCATGGTCATGGGCATCTCGGACCACGTGGTGGTGATGGAGTTCGGCCAGAAGATCGCCGACGGCCCGCCGGCCGCGGTCCAGAACGACCCCCGGGTCATCGCCGCGTACCTCGGAGGTGCCGCATGAGCCTGCTCTCGGTCGGCGCGCTGCGCGCCGGCTACGGCCAGGTGCAGGTGCTCGACGGCATCGACCTCGAGGTCGCCGCCGGAGAGATCGTCGTCGTGCTCGGTGCGAACGGCGCCGGCAAGACGACGACGCTGCGTGCCCTCTCGGGGATGATCCCCGCCAAGGGCACCATCCGCTTCGACGGCGCGGACATCCTGGGCAAGCGGCCCGAGGACCTCGTGCGCGTCGGCATCGCCCACGTCCCCCAGGGGCGCGGCACCTTTCCGGAGCTCACCGTGCTCGAGAACCTGCGCGTCGGCGGCTTCGCCCGCCCCGCGGCAGAGGTCGACACCGACATCGAGCGCTGGCTGGCCGCCTTCCCTCGACTGGCCGAGCGGCGCACGCAGGCCGCCGGTTCGATGAGCGGCGGCGAGCAGCAGATGCTCGCGATCGCCCGGGCCCTGATGTCGCGGCCGCGTCTGCTGCTGCTCGACGAGCCCTCGCTGGGCTTGGCGCCGCTGGTCACCCGCGACGTCTTCGAGCGCATCGTCGAGATCAACGCCGAGCTCGGCACGACGGTCCTGGTCGTCGAGCAGAACGCGAACCTCGCGCTCGAGGTCGCCGCACGCGGCTACGTGCTCGAGACCGGGCGCATCGTCGCGACCGGCAGCGCGGAAGAGCTCCGCAACGACGACGTCGTCCGACGCGCCTACCTGGGGGTCTGAGCACCATGCAGCTGTTCGTCCAGCGTGTCTTCGACGGGCTCCAGGCCGGCGCCGTCTACGCGATCCTCGCCCTGGCGATCGTCATCATCTTCCGGGCCTCGGGCATGTTGAACTTCGCCCAGGGCGAGCTCGCCATGTTCTCGACCTTCGTCGCCTGGACCGTCTACGACCGCATGGGTGCCCCCTGGTGGGTCGCGACGATCTCGTCGCTCGTGATCGGCTTCGCGATCGGCGCCGTGCTCTACCGGCTGCTCATCGTCCGGCTGGGCGGCACCCTCGCGAGCCCGCTCGCGGTGGTGATGGTCACGATCGGCCTGTTCCTCATGTTGAACGACGGCGCGGGCCTGATCTGGGGCACCAACCCGGCGAAGGTGCCGCGGGTGTTCGGCGAGGGACGCATCGAGCTGTTCGGTGCCGGCATCGCCGTCCAGGTCCTCGGCCTGCACGCGGTGCTCGCCGAGCTCGTCCTCGCCTTCGGCCAGCTCTTCCTGCGGACCAAGCTCGGCCTGGCCCTGCGAGCCGTCACCTCGAACCAGGAGTCGGCCGCACTCGCCGGCATCAAGGTCACGACCACGCTGATGATCGGGTGGGGGCTGGCCGGCGCGATCGGCGCCCTGGCCGGCACCTTCACGGCCTCGGCCAACCTCGGCGTCGACAAGAACATGATGCAGATCGTCCTGATCTACGCGTTCGCCGCGGCCACCCTGGGCGGCTTCGACAGCCCGATCGGCGCCGTCATCGGCGGCCTCATCATCGGCGTCGTCTCCGAGCTCGTCGTCGGCTACGTCGACATCGTCGGTCCCGACATGCGCCTGCTGCCCGGCTTCCTGCTGGTGCTCGCCGTGCTGCTCGTGCGACCCCAGGGCCTGTTCGGCTCGGCGAAGGTGGGACGAGCATGAGCGCCGCGACCGCAGAGGGCCCCGACGCGTCCGAGGCGCCGATCGCGACGCTGCCACCGCAGCGCCCTGCGGTCCCGTGGCTGCGGGTCGTGGTCTGGATCGTGTTCGGCGTCATCCTCGTGGTGCTGCCGCAGCAGCTCGGCGCGGCCGACGTCAACCGCCTCTCCGAGATCATCTACATCGCGGTCGCCGCCCTCGGGCTGGCGCTGCTCACCGGGTACAACGGCCAGATCTCGCTGGGGCACGGCGCGTTCCTCGGCATGGGCGCGTACATCACGATGATCCTCACGGTGGACTACAACGTCTCGTTCGCCGTGGCCGGGGTCATCTCGGTGATCGCCGCGTTCCTGCTCGGCGTCGTCGTCGGTCTGCCCGCGCTGCGCATCACCGGCATCTACCTGGCGCTGGTCACCCTGGCGCTCGCCACGCTGTTCCCGCAGGTCGTCATCCGCTTCGGCGACATCACCGGCAGCACCGTCGGCCGCGGCCTGCTCCCGCGCGAGGGCTACGGCGACACCGAGGCGCTCGCCGAGCTGGGCCGTCGTCGCTTCCTGCGCACCGAGGGCTTCCGCGCCCCGGAGTGGTCGGGGCTGGCCGACGACCAGTGGCGCTACTACGTCTTCCTCGTGATCGCCGTGATCGCGTTCCTGCTCGTCCGCAACCTCGTGAGCTCACGAGTGGGCCGCGGCCTCGTCGCCATCCGCGACAACGAGGTCGCCGCCGAGGTCGCCGGCGTGCAGGTCTCGAGGTACAAGGTCGTCACCTTCGGCGTCTCGGCGTCGCTGGCCGCGGTGGGCGGGTGGATGTTCGCGGTGCTCAACAACGCGGTGTCGCCGACCTCGTTCACGATCGCCCTCTCGATCACCCTGCTCGTCGCCGCCGTGCTCGGCGGCGCCGGCAGCATCGTCGGACCGATCATCGGCTCGGCCGCGATCGTCGGCGTCCGAGAGGCCATCCCCGCCGACTCCCAGCGCTACAGCCAGGTCATCTTCGGTGCCGTGCTGATCCTCGTGATGCTGGTCGCCCCGGGCGGGATCGTCGGGGTGTACCGACAGCTGCAGGCCCGTGTCCGCCGCGCTCGTGCGAGGTCGAGCGCAGCGGGCATCCCATCAGAAACACAGGAGGTATGAGATGAAGGACGTGAAGTGGTGGCGCGGAGCCGCCGCGCTCTTGCTCGTGCTCACGATGGTCGCCGGCGCGTGCAGCAGCCGCTCGGACGACGAGACCAGCTCGGGCGGCGGTGACGACTCGTCGTCCGACGACGGCGGGTCCTCCGACGACGGTGGCGAGGTCGAGTACGCCCTGCCCGAGGACTGCACCAGCTACGACGGCACGCAGGGCGTGTCCGACGCCGAGATCCTGATCGGCAACTCCCTGCCCCAGTCCGGCCTGTACTCGGTCTTCGACCAGGTGCGCATCGGCATCCAGGGCTACTTCGACTACAAGAACGCCAACGGCGGCATCGAGGGTCGCGACCTGGTGCTCAAGTCGCTGGACGACGCCTACCTGCCCGAGCGCACCCGCCAGAACGTCGAGACGCTCGTCGGCACCGACGGCGTGTTCGCGATGGTCGGCAACGTCGGCACCGAGAACAACCAGCAGGCCCAGCAGTACCTCGAGGAGCAGGGCCTCTGCGTGCCGAACCTGGCCGTGTCGAGCGGCTTCCCCGGCTTCGGCGACCCCGAGCAGGACCCGTGGATCATCAACGGCCTGCCCAACTACGGCCTCGAGTCGATCGCCTTCGCGGACTACCTGAAGGAGAACTCGCCCAGCGCCAAGGTCGCGATCCTCTCGCAGAACGACTCGTTCGGTGAGTCCTACGTGACGGCGTTCGAGAAGGCCATCGAGGGCACCGACATCACGATCGTCGGCCAGGAGACCTTCGACCCGAAGACCGAGACGAACCCGCAGGGTCAGGTCACTACGCTCTCCGGCTCCGGCGCCGATGCGCTGCTGCTGGGCGTGACCTCGCTGCCGTGCCCGAACGCGCTGAAGTCCGTGAAGGACTCCGGCTGGGCGCCGCTGACCTACGTCACCCTGACCTGCTCGTCGAAGGTCCTCATGGACGTGGCGGCCGACGCGGCCGAGGGCACGATCAGCACCCGGGCCACCTACGACCCGGCCGATCCGGCCAGCCAGAGCGAGCCCGCCGTCGTCGCCTTCAAGGAAGAGGGCGCCGCCGCCGGCCTGAGCGCCGCGGACCTCGAGGAGCTCAACGTCGCCGCCGGCTGGAACGCCGGTGCGTACCTCGCCCAGCTGCTCGAGGCCTCGCCCGAGCTCGACCGGGCCGCGGTCATGAACACCGCCTGGTACCAGAAGGACGTCACCTACGGGCTCTTCCTCGAGGGCCTGACGTGGAACACCAACGGCCAGGAGGACCCCTTCGGCATCACCCAGCTGCAGTTCGTGAAGCGCACGGGCGGCCAGTGGGTGCCCGAGGGCGAGCTGGTGGACTACTCCGAGCAGCTCCGCTCGGTCATGGGCGGCTGATCGCCCCCACGCACCTGCGTCGCACGCACGGGGAC
>JAFAFZ010000339.1 GCA_023423215.1 Actinomycetes bacterium | reverse complement strand
GCATCATGCTGTGCGACCGCGCCGAGATGCTGCCGATCGAGTGCATCGTCCGTGGTCACGTCGCCGGCTCGGCGTGGAAGGAGTACCGCCACAGTGGGACCATCCACGGGATGGCGGTGCCGAGCGGCCTGCACGAGGCCGACCGCCTGCCCGAGCCCATGTTCACGCCCTCCACCAAGGCGGCGGTCGGCGACCACGACGAGAACATCGGCTTCGACGACGCCGTGGCGCTCGTGGGCGGGGACCTGGCCGAGCAGGCGCGCGACGTCAGCCTGCGCATGTTCGCCCGCGCGGCCGCTCGTGCCGACGAAGCAGGGTTCCTGCTGGCGGACACCAAGTTCGAGCTGGGTCTGGTCGAACGCGACGGCGTGAAGGAGCTCGTCGTGGCCGACGAGGTGCTCACACCCGACTCGTCGCGCTTCTGGGCTGCCGAACAATGGCGGCCCGGTTTCACGCCGCAGGGCTACGACAAGCAGCCCGTGCGCGACTTCCTGGAATCGCTCCTGTGGGACAAGCGCCCGCCGGCCCCGCCGCTGCCGGTCGACGTCGGCGCGGCGACCGCCGGGCGCTACCGGGAGGCCTACGAGCGGATCTGCGGCTGCTCGCTCGACGACTGGCCGGGCGCGTGACCGGCACCTCGGCGCCGACGTGTCGTCCGCGAGCGGCGGGACCCCTCCACCGGTGTGGGAGACTCGCCCCATGACCTTCGACGTGGCCGTGGAAGTCCGCCTGCGACCGGGGATCGCGGATCCCCAGGGAGCGACGGTCGAGCGTGCGCTGCCGGCGCTCGGCTTCGAGGGCGTCAGCGGCGTCTCCGTCGGCAAGTCGATCCGCTTCCGCGTCGAGGCGGCCGACGAGGCGACGGCGACCGCGCTCGTCGAGGACGTCTGCCACCGCTTCCTGACCAACCCCGTGATCGAGGACTCCGAGATCACGCTGTCGGCGGTCGAGACGGCCGGGACTCGCTGACGTGGCCGTCGAGGTCGCCGTCGTGCGGTTCCCCGGGACGAACTGCGAGTTCGACGTCGCCGAGGTCGTGACGCAGCTCGGCGCCACGCCGCGCATCGTGTTCCACGACGAGCCGACGCTCGGCGCCGCGGATGCGGTGATCGTCGCCGGGGGGTTCGCCCACGGCGACTACCTGCGGCCCGGGGCGATCGCCCGGTTCTCGCCGATCATGGGCGCCATCGAGCGGTTCGCGGCCGACGGCGGACCGGTCGTCGGCATCTGCAACGGCTTCCAGGTGCTGACCGAGGCGCAGCTGCTGCCCGGCGCCCTGCAGAAGAACGCCGGGCTGAAGTTCCGCTGCGCCGAGGCGCTGCTGCGGGTGGAGTCGACCGACTCGGTGCTGACCTCCGCCTCGACGGTCGGTGCCGAGCTGTCGGTCCCGATCAACCACTTCGAGGGCAACTACACCTGCTCGCCCGAGACGCTCGCCGAGCTCCGAGGTGAGGACCGCATCGTGCTGCGCTACGTGGAGAACCCGAACGGTTCGATCGACGACATCGCCGGGGTCTGCAACGCGGGGCGCAACGTCGTCGGCCTCATGCCGCACCCCGAACGCGCCTGCAACGAGCTGCTGGGTTCGACCGACGGCATCGTGCTGGTGCAGTCAGTGCTCGCCGCGGCCGGCGCGTCGGTCCCGCTCGCAGGCTGATCCCGTTCCGGGCGGACCGGACGAGCGGCGCGGCGCGGGGGCTCAACCGGCGCGCGAGATGCCGGCGGCCTTGAGGACCGAGGCCGGCACGCCGACCTCTCGCCAGGCGCCGTACGAGATGTGGCGGCGCTCGCTGTAGGACTTCGCCGACTCGATGAACGCGGCCTCGAGCTTCTCGAGGTCCACCGAGTCCTTGGACTGCTGCAGCTGGTCGAGCTCGGCGCTCAGGTCCATGCGCTCCTGGACGAGGCCGAGTCGCTTCACGGGATCGGCGCCCTCGATCTCTTCCTCGATGGTCGCGAGCCGGGCGGTGATGGACTCCTCGGTGCGGCGTCGGCCACGCTTCGGACGGTGCTGCTCGATCGCCTCGAGGTAGTTCTTGATCGCTCGACCTTCGGTGCGACCGGCGGCCATTGCCGCCTTGTGCTCGTCGGTGATTTCCTTGGGACCTCGTCGTGCCATAGATCCAATTCCACACCCTCGCACTGCGTGAGACAAGGCACTCGCAGCGTCAGTCATTGATCGAACGATCGTTCATGGGTGAGCGATCCCATTGTGGGCTCGTGGGCCGTGGCGCGGTGGAGCCCGGCTCCGGGGCGTCGTCCGCCCTGCGGTAGCGTCGGCGCCATGGCCGACGCCCCGACCGAGGAGTCCACGCACCGCGCGCTGGGCCTGACCGACGACGAGTACGAGCGCATCTGCGAGATCCTCGACCGGGCGCCGAACCACCTCGAGCTGGCGATGTACTCGGTGATGTGGTCGGAGCACTGCTCGTACAAGAGCTCGCGGATCCACCTGAAGCGCTTCCCGACCACCGCACCGCAGGTGCTCGTCGGTCCGGGCGAGGGCGCCGGCGTGGTCGACGTCGGCGACGGCATCGGGGCGGCGATCCGCATCGAGAGCCACAACCACCCGACCGCGATCGAGCCGTACCAGGGCGCCGCGCCCGGCGCGGGCGGCATCCTGCGCGACATCTTCTCGATGGGTGCCCGTCCGATCGCCCTGATGGATCCGCTGCGCTTCGGGCCCCTGGACGATCCCCGGTCGCGCTGGATCGCCGAGGGCGTCGTGTCCGGCATCTCGGGCTACGGCAACTCGGTCGGCGTGCCGACCATCGGCGGCGAGACGGTCTTCGACGAGTGCTACGCCGACAACCCGCTCGTCAACGTGCTCTGCCTGGGCGTGCTGCCCGTCGAGCGGCTCGTGCTGGGCCGCGCCGAGGGCGTCGGCAACCTGGCGGTCCTGCTCGGCTCGACCACCGGGCGCGACGGCATCGGCGGCGTGTCCGTGCTCGCCTCGGCCGGCTTCTCCGACGACGAGGCCGACGCCCAGAAGCGCCCGAGCGTGCAGGTCGGCGATCCCTACGAGGAGAAGCGCCTGATCGAGGCCTGCCTCGAGCTGCTGGACCGCAACCTGGCCACCGGCGTCCAGGACCTGGGCGGCGCCGGCATCACCTGCGCCACCGCCGAGACCGCCGCGAAGGGCGGTGCCGGCATGGACGTCCTGATCGACGCGGTGCACCTGCGCGAGCCCGGCATGGAGCCCTTCGAGATCATGACCTCGGAGTCCCAGGAGCGCATGCTGGCCATCGTCGAGCCGCAGCACCTGGACGAGGTCCTCGCCATCGCGGCCCGCTGGGAGATCCGGGCGAGCGTCATCGGCCACGTCACCGGCTCCGGCCGCCTGCGCGTGCTGGCGAGCGAGGGCGGCGAGGTGCTGGCCGACGTGCCGGCGAAGTCGCTCGAGGAGGACGCGCCGCTCTACGACCGCGAGCGTCGTGCCCCGGCGGACCTGACCGAGCGCCGGGCGGACTCCGCCTCGTCGCTCCCGGCCCCGGCGGACCCCGGCGCCGACCTGCTCGAGCTGCTGACCGACACCTCGTGGGTCTCGTCGCAGTACGACCACATGCTCTTCCTGAACACGGTGGAGGGCCCCGGCGGTGACGCCGCCGTGCTGCGCCTGAAGCACCCCGGCACCGGTCAGGACACCGGCCGTGGCCTGGCCGTCACCACCGATGGCAACCACCTCTGGGGCGCCGTCGACCCCTACGTCGGCGGCGTCATGACCGTGTGCGAGTCGGTCATGAACCTGGCGGTCGTGGGCGCACGCCCGGTCGCGATGGTGAACTGCCTCAACTTCGGCAACCCGGAGCACCCCGAGGTCATGTGGCAGCTGTCCGAGACGATCGACGGGATGACCGAGGCGCTCACCGCCCTCGACGTGCCGTGCGTCGGCGGCAACGTCAGCCTCTACAACGAGAGCCGTGGCAGCGACATCGACCCCACACCCGTGATCGGCGTGCTCGGCGTCCTCGACTCGCTGGACCGCCGCCCGCCGGGCGTGCGCCTGGTCGAGGGCGGTCGCCTGGTGCTCGTCGGCGCCACCGACCCGGAGCTGTCCGGCTCGGAGTGGGCGGCACGGCGCGGCCACCGCGGTCG
>JAFAFZ010000333.1 GCA_023423215.1 Actinomycetes bacterium | reverse complement strand
GGTCCACGCCGTGGAGCACCTTGACCTGGCCGTAGCCCGAGCGCAGGTCCGCGACCCGCAACGCCGCCGGGGCGAGCCCGGTGGCCGGCGTCGGCGAGGGCTCCGCCGGGGCGACCGCGTCGGCGTCGGTCCGCCCGCTCGGGTCGGCGAGCTCCTCGGGGACCTCGACGTCGCGCTGGCGACGGCGGCGAGCCGCGGTGAGCGCGCTCAGCACGCCGTCGGGGGAGCTGGCCAGCTGGATCGCGCCGAGGCCGAAGAAGATCTGCTCGATGCGGGCGGACTCGGTGAAGGTCCCGATGAGCTCCGGGCTGAGGACGAACACGAAGGCGGCGAGCAGCGCGCCCGCCGGCCGTCGGATGCCCATGAGGACGACGATCGCCAGCCACGTCAGGCTGAGCTGCGCCGGCACGCTCGCGTTGGTGACGCTGCGGTTGACGATCGCCAGGAGGACGCCGCCGAGGCCGGCGATGGCGGCCGACACGGCGAAGACCCGCAGCTTGGCCATCGGGGTCGACAGCCCGACCGACGCCGCCGCGGCCTCGCTCGAACGCACGGCGAGCATCGACCGACCCGAGGGCGAGCGCCGCAGGTTCGTGATGAGCAGCACGACCAGCAGGACGACGACGACCAGCGCGATGCCGAGCGTGCGGTCGTCGCCGAAGTCGATCGAGCCCAGCTTCTGGCGCGGGATCGTCCACCCGTAGCTGCGGTTGCTGAGCGCCGGCCACGCGAACAGCACGGTCTCGCCGATGAGCGCGAGCGCCAGCGTCGACAGCGCCAGGGCCAGCCCACCGAGCTTCAGTGCGGGCAGGGCGAACAGCGCCCCGAGCAGGGCGGCCGCGGCGATGCCGATGACGAGCGCCGGGAAGAAGCCGACGCCCTGGTCCAGGAGCCGACCCATGAGCAGCGAGGCGAAGAGCACGAACGTCGCCTGCGCCAGGCTGACCATGCCGCCGATGCCGGTCACGACGACGTAGCTCAGGAAGATCACGGCCATCGCCAGGCCCTTGTTGGTCAGGCCCAGCCAGTACGGATCGGCGACCGAGACCACGACGCAGAGCGCGGCGCCGACACCGAGCCACGGCAGTGCCCGTCGCCACGGTGCACCGACCGCGACGGGATCGGCGGGCGCCAGCTCGGCGACCTGGCCGGCGACCCTGCCCCGGTTGCGAGCCAGGAGGAACAGGCCCGCGAAGAGCAGGACGTACGGCACGGCCGAGGACAGGCCGCTGATGTCCTCGGCGACGTTGACGTAGCCGGCGAAGAGGCTCTGCGCGAGGCCGAGGAGGATGCCCCCGGCGAACGCGAGCGGGATCGAGCGCAGGCCACCGATCACCGCGGCGCCGGCGGCGACGACGAGGATCGCCGTGTACGAGGTCGGCGTGAGGCTGAAGAACGTTGCACCCGCGACGCCGGCCAGGCCCGCCATCGCGAAGCTCAGCGCGTACGACAGCCGGGACACCGATGCGGTGTCCACGCCGCGGGTCTCGGCCAGCGTGCGCCGGTCGACCGTGGCGCGCATCTTCAGTCCGAGCCGGGTGTGGCGCAGCAGGTACCAGAGGCCGACGGCGGTCACCGCGGCGACGCCCAGCGCGATCACCTGGTTCGAGTCCACGTTGGCGGGGCCGATCGACCAGCTGACCTTGGGCGTCGGCCCGAGCCCGGGCGGGAAGAGGATGTTGTCGCCACGGGGGATCGACACGCCGAAGGAGTCGACGGCGGTCTCGACGATGAAGAGCGCGATGGCGGGCAGCGCGATCGACAGGCCGATCGTCGCGACGATCTTGGTCGAGTCCTCGGCGTCGGCGAGCTTGCGGAAGACGAGTCCGTAGACCGCAAGGCCGAGGGCGGGGGCGAGGACGAGGACCGACGCGGCGAACGCGATCGGCATCGGCCAGTGCAGGCCCTGCGTCAGCTCGTAGAAGCAGAGCGTCACGACGAAGGCGACGGCACCCTGCGCGAAGTTGAACACCCGCGACGTCGTGTAGGTGAGCACCAGCCCGACCGCGACGAGCGAGTAGACCGCTCCGGAGACGGCGCCTCCGATGAGCAGTGCGACGAACTTGTCCATGACCTGCGGACTCCCTGTCTGGGCGGCGTGGAACGGACGACGGACCGGGTCACCGCGTGGTGACCCGGCCCGTCCCAGGGGGGATCAGGAGGTCGGGACCTCGTCGATCGGCAGGTTCTCGAAGCACTCGATCGGCTGGACCGGCACGTAGGCGGCCTTCTCGATCCGGACGAGCGCCGAGCAGGGGGCCGGCTCGCTGTGGCCTGCGGGGTACTCGATCGGGCCGAGGCCCGCCGGGTCGCCCTCGGGCTCGTAGCCCCAGCCGCCGTTGATGACGTCACCGAACGTGGCGCCGGTCAGGTCCTTGCCGACCGCCTCCAGCATCTGCAGGAAGACGTCGGCCATCCAGTAGGTGAGCGCGCCGCCCAGGGTGATCTGGGCACCTGGCTCGACCGCCTCGAAGTCGGCCTGCATCTGCTCGATGGCGTCGCCGCCGAACTCGGTCGGCAGGAACTGGGTGCTGACGTAGGTGCCCTCGAGGGCCGCCGCGGTGTCGGGGCTCGACTCGAGCAGGCCCGGCACGTAGGTGATGTAGTTCAGCGTCTCGCCCTCGTAGCCGGCGCTGCGCAGGCCGGCGGTGATGCCGACGGTGTTGGCGAAGAGGCTGTTGAAGACGACCAGCTCGGGCGCCTTGCCGTCGTTCGAGGTCATGACGTCCTGGACGAACGGCGTGTAGTCGACCTGCTCCGAGGTCGGCACGTTCGGCTTGGCGTAGACGACCTTCGCACCCTCGGCGCGGAACGCGCCCTCGACGGTCTTCAGGCCCTCGGTCGAGTTCGCGGTGTCGTCGCTGACGATCGCCACGGTCGTGCCCTCACCCATCTCGGCGATGATCTGCGCGGCGAGCGAGGTGTTGACCAGGTTCGCGCCGGGCGGCTGGATGCAGCCGTTGAAGCCGAAGCCGTAGGAGTCGGGCGCGCCGCACTGGCCGGGCATGAAGCCCCAGCCGACCGACGGGACCTGCTCGCTGTCGAGGAAGTCCGAGGAGGCGGGCAGGAAGCCGGCGCCGAGCATCGGCACGACGGCGAACACGTCGTCCTGCTGGACGGCCTTCTTCACCAGGTCGAGGTTCTTGGTCCCGTCCTCGTTGTCGTCGGCCGTGCCCAGGTAGTTGATGGTGCGGCCGTGCACGCCGCCCTCTTCGTTGGCGCGCTCGAAGCGGGCCTTCGCGCCGAGGTCGGCGCCGGGGTAGCCGCCGCCGGCGCTGGTCAGCGGTGCGATGCCCTGGACGGTGATCTCGGTGTCGGTGACGCCGCGGACCTCGCCCGAGGACGAGGAACCGCCGCCCTCGTCACCGCTGCCCGAGTCGGACGACTCGCTGCACCCGGCGCCGATGGCGGCGACCACCAGCACGACCGCGGCCGCGCGGACCGCTCGCTTGAACTTCATCGGAGTCCCCCAAAGTGGCTCATGTTGCGTCCCACCCCATCGGTCGGACGTTGGTCAGCGCGACGACGTGGCAGTCGTGCGACGAGCCGGTTCGGATGTCCGGCTCCCGTTGTCGGCGATCCCCCTGGACCGGCGGTTGCCGACGCCGCGTCGCCCCGCTGTCGAGCAGTATGCCCCTTGAAGCCGAGGCTAACAAGTGTTAGCAAGTACGAATCGAAGCAGCGGGGCAGAGGGCCCTGCAGCAGGGGGCCAGGCAATGACACAGCACTCCTTCGACGGCGCGGCCGTCATCGTCACGGGTGCGGCCGGAGGCATCGGTCGCTCCACCGCGCAGCTCTTCGCAGCGGCCGGCGCCAAGGTCGCGGTCGCCGACATCGACCTCGCCGAGAGCGAGCGCACGGTCGAGCTGATCGAGGCCGAGGGCGGCACCGCCATCGCCGTGCAGGTCGACGTGGCGAACAGCGCGTCGGTCGCCGACATGGTCGGTCGCACCGTCGACGCGTTCGGTCGCCTGGACGTGGCGCACAACAACGCGGGCGTGATGGGCGCCAACCTGCCCATCGACGAGATGCCCGACGACGTCTGGCGCCGCGGCATCGACATCATGCTGTCGGGCGTCTTCTACTGCATGAAGCACGAGATCCCGGCCATGCTCGCATCGGGCGGCGGCGCGATCATCAACACGTCCTCCGGTGCCGGCCTGATCGGCGTGCCGGGCCACGCCAACTACGTCGCGGCGAAGCACGGCGTCATCGGCCTGACGAAGGCCGCGGCGCTCGAGAACATCACACGCGGCATCCGGATCAACGCGATCGCCCCCGGCACGGCGCGCAGCCGCATGGTCGACGAGTGGCTGGGCGACTCGCCCGAGGGTGAGGCCCAGGTCACGGCGCTGCACCCGATCGGTCGCATCGCCGAGCCGGAGGAGATCGCCGCCGCCGTGCTGTGGCTCGCGTCCGACGCCGCCTCGTTCGTCGTCGGCACCACCCTGACCGTCGACGGCGGCTACACGATCCCCTGATCGGAGCAGGACATGACCGACACGAACCAGCTGACCGACGCCCAGCGCGCCGCATTCGACAAGGTCGAGATCCACGAGGTGCTGAGCCGCTACGCGAACGCCGTCGACGCACGTGACTGGGACGCGCTCGAGCGCGTCTTCGTGCCCGGCAGCACCATCGACTTCACCAACAACGGCGGCATCAAGGACGAGTACCCGGCGATCGTCGACTACCTGCGCGAGTCGCTGTCGATCTTCGCCGCGGTGCAGCACTACATGACCAACGTCGTGATCGACGTCGACGGTGACCGCGCGACGTCGCGCAACTACGTGTTCACGCAGATGATCACGCTCGGCGACGGCGACGAGTCGATCCTGTCCGACGGCGGCTTCTACGACTCGACCTTCGTGCGCACCGAGGACGGCTGGCGGCTCCAGAGCTACGTCGCCTCGCTCGTGTGGCTCGACGGCCAGTGGCCCGAGGGCGTGCCGAGGCCGGGCTGGTGGGGCGTGTCCTCGGATCGCTTCGGGAACGGCGCCGCATGACCGACCTGGACGGCTACACCGCGCTGGTGACCGGCGCGGCGCGTGGTCAGGGCGAGGCCGAGGCGCGCCTGTTCGTCGAGCGCGGCGCACGCGTCGTGCTCGCCGACATGCTCGAGGACGAGGGCCGTGCCGTTGCCGAGTCCCTCGGCGACGCGGCGACCTTCATCCGCCTGGACGTCGGCGAGCCCGAGCAGTGGCGCGCCGCGGTCGACCTGGCGGTCGAGCGCTTCGGTGCCCTCGACGTGCTGGTGAACAACGCGGGCATCTGTCGCACCGGGCTCATCGAGTCGATGTCCGTCGACGACTTCGACGCCGTCGTGCGGGTCAACCTGCGTGGTTGCTTCCTGGGCATGCAGGCGGCGATCCCGGCGCTGCGCGACGCGACCCGGGGCAGCTCGATCGTCAACATCTCGTCCACGGCGGGGTTCGAGGGCGTGCCCGGTGTCGCTGCGTACGTCGCCACCAAGTTCGCCATCCGCGGCATGACGAAGTCCGCCGCGATCGAGCTGGGCCACCAGGGCATCCGGGTCAACAGCGTGCACCCGGGGACGATCGACACGCCGATGGTGAGCTCGCCCGAGTTCGACGACGTCGACAAGGACGCGGTCTTCTCGGTGCTGCCCGTGCCGCGCATCGGCCAGCCGCGAGAGGTGGCCGAGATGGTCTGCTTCCTCGCCTCGCCCGCCGCCTCGTACTGCACCGGCGCCGAGTTCCTCGTCGACGGCGGTGCCATGGCCGGCGACCCGATGGCGATCGGATGAGCCGCCGCCACCGCACTCGCGGACGACACGCTCGATGCTTGCCAGCGCCACCGGGCTGCGGCAGCGTCGTCGCCACAGGAGCAGAGGGGACCGACACGTGAACGACGACCGGGAAGCGATCAGGGCGCTGATCCACTCCTACGCGGAGCACATCGACGAGGGGGACCTCGAGGGCGTGGCCGACCTCTTCGCCGACGCGACCATCGTCGCCGGCAACGGCATGGAGTTCTCCGGCCGCGACCAGCTGCTCGAGCTGTGGCGCAACTCGGTCGTGCTGCACGAGGACGGGCGCACCGACGTCTGCCACGTCATCTCCAACCTGACGATCACCCTGGACGACGACGGACGGACCGCGGGCGCCAGCAGCTACGTGACCGTGCTGCAGGCCCGCCCGGGGTTCGAGCTGCGACCGATCGCCGTGAGCCGCCACCGCGACCGCTTCGAGAAGGTCGACGGACGCTGGCGGTTCACCGAGCGGCGCGACCGCCAGATGCTGGCCGGCGACCTGCGCCACCACGTCGTCGGCGCGCCCGCGCCCGCGGGGATCGGGGACGCATCGTGACCAAGACCGTCCCACGTCGCGTCGAGATCCTCCACGTGGCCCGCCGCCAGATCGCGGAGCGCGGCTACACCGAGACCTCGGTGCGCGACATCGCCGAGGCCGTCGGCCTGCTCGCAGGCAGCCTCTACTCCCACTTCCGCTCCAAGGCCGAGATGGTCCACGAGATCGTCCGCGGGTTCTACGACGAGCTCCTGCCCGCGCAGCGAGAGGTGCTGGAACGAGATGCCAGCGGTGCCGAGCGCTATCGGGACATGATCGCCGTGGTCTTCGACGTGTGCGCCGCGCACCGCGAGGAGCTGACGATCCTCCACTACGACTGGGCGACGCTGTCGACGCTCGACGAGCTGACGGACGTCAAGGAGCAGAGCCTCGAGACCCTCGACCTGTGGCTCGAGGTCCTCGGTGCCGGACGGGCAGACGGATCGATCGTCGCGACGATCGATCCCGAGGTGATGGTGCGCGTCACGACCAGCTCGATCCACGCGCTGCTCGACACCGTGCGGTACTCGGACCGGCCCCTGCCACCCGCGGACCTGACCCAGCAGCGAGAGGCCCTGCAGCACGCACTGCTCGGCGGCGTCGCCACCGACCGCAAGCTCGCGTCCCGGACCACGTCGCGACGCCGCAAGGCCGCCGCGGCCACCGATGGAGCGGCGTCGTGACCGACACCGACCAGTGGCGCACCGGACCGTTCGCCGCCGACCAGCCGACGCCCGACGAGCTGTCCGAGCTCTTCGAGTCGCTCTCGAACTGGGGGCGTTGGCCCGCCGACGACCGCGGCGCGCTCTCGCTCATCACCGACGAGCACCGGGCCCGCGCCGGGGCCCTCGTGCGGACCGGTCGGACCGTGTCGCTCTCGCACGACCTCCCGGTCAAGCCGTCGGCCGAGACGCCGCACCCGGCGCAGCACCACATGCTGCGCAGCGGCGACGCCATCGACACCACCGGCGTGCCCGGCTACGAGGCGTGCCACGACTTCGTCGGCACCTCGGTGCACGGCATGGGGCTGACCCACATCGACGCGCTGTGCCACATGTTCGTGGGCGGCCGCATGTTCAACGGGTTGGGACCCGAGCACGTGCTCAGCACCGGCGCACTGCGCAACACGATCCTGGACGCCGCCGAGGGCATCGTCGGACGTGGTGTGCTGCTCGACATCCCGCGGGTCCGAGGGCTCGACCACCTGCCGGGCGACGAGCAGGTGCGCGTGGTGGACCTCGAGGCGGCCGAGCGCGACGCAGCGCTCCAGGTCGGCGAGGGCGACCTGCTCCTGGTCGGCACCGGCCGTGACGACCGGCGCCGGGCGCAGGCCGACGGCCTGAACCCGCTCGCCCACGGGCTCGCAGGACTGCACCCCGAGTGCCTGCCGTGGCTGCGCGAGCGCGACGTCGCGGTGCTCGGCTGCGACGGCATCTCGGACGTCCTGCCGGGCGCCGGCATCGAGGGCTGGCCGTTCCCCATCCACCAGGTCGGCATCACCGCCATGGGCCTGCACCTGATCGACAACCTGCGCCTCGACCAGCTCTCGGCGGTGTGCCGGGAGCACGGCCGCTGGGAGTTCATGCTCACGGTCGCGTCGCTGCGCGTCCCCGGCGGGACCGGGAGTCCCGTCAACCCCCTCGCGATCTTCTGATCGCGACCACCGACACGGCGGCCGCTCCGGCGGTCGCACGGCGTGAGGAAAGGAACTGACATGTACGACCTCCTGCTCCGCGGGGGCCTCGTCGTCGACGGCACCGGCGTACCCGGCCGCACCGCGGACGTCGGCATCGTCGACGGCCGCGTCGCCGCGATCGGTCGCCTCGGCGACGAGTCGGCGACCCGGACGATCGACGCGGACGGGCTCGTCGTGGCGCCCGGCATCGTCGACGCCCACACCCACTACGACCCCCAGCTCACCTGGGACCCGGTGTGCGACACGGCGTCGCTGCACGGCGTGACGACCGTCGCGGCCGGCAACTGCGGCTTCGCCGTCGCGCCGTGCCGTGCCGAGGACCGCGGCTACCTGGCGCAGGTGTTCGCACGCGTCGAGGGCATGGACCTCCAGGCGCTCGACCACGTCGCGTGGGACTTCGAGACCTTCGAGGAGTTCCTCGACACCCGCACCGACCGGCTGTCGGTGAACCTCGGCATGTACGTCGGGCACTCGGCCATCCGCCGCTGGGTCATGGGCGAGGAGGCGTACGCCCGCGCCGCGACCGACGCCGAGGTGCAGGCGATGCACGACCTGGTCGTGGCCGGCATGGAGGCGGGCGCGCTCGGCTTCTCGTCGTCACTCGCGCCGACCCACCTGGACCTGGCCGACCGCCCGGTGCCGAGCCGACTCGCGACGTTGGACGAGCTGCGCTCGCTCGCGGACGCCGTCGGACGCTTCGGTCGCGGCTCGATCGCCTACGCGCCTGAGAGCGCGGTCGAGGGCATCGACGCCGCGGACCGCGACCTGCTCATCGAGCTGTCGCGACGCGGCGGCGTGCCCGTCATCACCCAGGGCCTGGGTGGCCGCTCCAAGATCGACGCGCCGACGCAGGCGTGGCACGAGTCGCGGGCCTTCCTCGACCGGTCCGCCGCGGCGGGCCCCCCCGTGTACTCGCTGCTCATGACCCGCCCGCGCAACGGGCCCGTCACCCAGGCCGAGGG
>JAFAFZ010000330.1 GCA_023423215.1 Actinomycetes bacterium | reverse complement strand
CCCAGGCACGGCAGGTGCCCGGCGAGCGAGCGGGCCAGCTCGGCCTGGTGCACCGTGCGCTCCACCAGCCGCGGCACGGCGCGGAGCAGCTCGTCAGCAGCGCCGAGGGGCGAGGTCAGCGTCGGTGCAGCGACGTCGGTGCGGTCAGCCATGGCCGTCCAGCATGCCGCGGATCGGTCCTGCGTCGAAACCCCTCGGCAGCGAGGACCGGGACGCCGTCCGGCGCGGGCGCGCGCCGGAGGGCGTCACTTCTTGGCCGCTCGCTTGAGGCGCTTCTCGACGACCGCGATGGACGAGCACGGCGAGTACCCCTCCGGGCAGACCAGGTGGCCCTTCCGGCCGAACTGGCGGGGGTGCACGATCAGGAAGCAGGTGTCGCAGGTGAACTCCTCGGCCGTCTTGGCCGCGACCCGCTCGGTCCCGTCCGCGTCGGGGCCGGTGTCGACCTGCTCCTCGTCCTCTTCGTCGTCGTCCGACGAGGCCGCGATCCGGTCCTTCAGGATGGCGTCGAGATCGGCCTCGACGTCGTCCGGGTCGACGTCCTCGTCCTCGTCCTCGTCGACGTCGCTGGGACGCTTGCGGCGGGCGGTGGGGACGTCCTCTTCCTCGTCCTCGTCGCCACCCTCCGCGGGGGCGGCCTCAACGATCTCCTCGCCCTCGGCGAGGTCCTCCTCGACGTCGAGCTCCTCGTCGAGCTCGTCGTCCTCGAGACCCTCCTCGTCGGGGGTGTCGGCATCCTCGCCGTCGAAGTCGTCGTCCAGTGTCTCGTCGTCCAATTCACACCTACAGGGCAGGGGTTCCGGCGGAAGTCGGGCCGCATCATAGACACCCGTGGGCACGCCTGCGCGCTCGGCGGGTCGAGAACGATCTCACAGCGCCGGAGCGCCGCTCGGGGCTCAGCTGGCGGTGCTGCGCCGGGCCTCGGCCTGGCGCTCGGCCTGCAGGCGTTCCAGCTCGGGTTCACCCGAGTGGTCGACGAAGCGCATCATCTCGGCGATGGTGCGGTGTCCGGCCTGCTCGGCGATGAGGCGGTGCATCTCCTGGCCGACCGAGCGGTAGCTGGGGTGGCCCTGG
This sequence comes from Actinomycetes bacterium, assembly GCA_023423215.1. Taxonomy (GTDB): domain Bacteria; phylum Actinomycetota; class Acidimicrobiia; order Acidimicrobiales; family Microtrichaceae; genus JAFAFZ01. The sequence continues at coordinate 1,901 of JAFAFZ010000330.1, read as the reverse complement.
ACCGAGGTCCGCAGCTCGATGAGGTGCATGGCCTCACGGGCGTTGAACTGCATCGCGTAGCGGATGCGGTAGGCCAGCGACACGGCGTAGCCCGCACGTTCCGGGAAGCGCTCGGAGAGCGCCGTCCACAGCTCCCGCGAGGTCGCCATGGCCTCGTCGAACTGCGGCGCCAGGCCGGCGTCGTCGATCGCCACGGGGCGGGTGTAGCCGTGCCGGGGCGTCAGCTCCTGCCATTCGACCGTCATCAGCCGGTGGCGTTGCAGGTCGCGGAACGCGCCGTAGTCGGAGACGACGTCGAAGCGGTAGTCGGTGCGCTCGAGCGCTCGACCCGGCTTGTGGCGCCGGTTCGACCGCTCGCCGACGTAGGCGCGGGCGACCGCCAGGCGGTCCTCGACCGACATCGAGCGGACGCGGTCCAGCACGCGGGCCTCGGGGATGCTCGTGTACGGGTAGAGCATGGCGGCGATGGCCTTGACCTCGCCCTCCGGATCCCAGTCCAGCAGGGTCACGGTCGGCGCGGCCGGCTCGTCGACCTCGTCGCCGGGCAGCATCTCGTAGGCGACGGTCTCCATCGCCTCTCGGTTGGTCGACATGTAGTCGGACCACGCCAGGCCGCGGTCGGGCAGGTCCACGCGGCGCAGGAAGCTCGGGATGACCTTGCGCAGCTCGGTGAGCATCAGATCCGCGTACTGGCGTGCCTCGGGCAGCGGATGGGCTCGCATGCGCAGCAGGAGGGCCTCGAACCCCTGCCCCGATCCGTAGATGCCCACGTTGGACAGCGACGCGGCCGGCAGGATGCCACGGGTGGCGTCGAAGGCCTTGGCGCGGATCGCCTGGCGGTACACGAAGTCCGAGTCCTGCTCGCTCTTCGGGTAGCGCTCGCGGAAGTGGTCCTGGATCGACCGGGCCAGCTCGCCGTAGGTGTCGAAGAGGCGGTCCATGTCGCCGACGTAGCGGGCGCCGAGGTTCGAGCCGAGCAGCTCCGGATCCCGGTGGTAGCGGTAGCGGCCGCCCAGCCGCTCGTCGTAGGGGATGTAGCGAGTGGACTGCTCGAGGTACGACATGAGCCGTCCCCACTCGAGGATCTTCGTCAGCAGGTTCGAGGCCTGCTCGCAGGCGAGGTGCACGCCGCCGAGCTGGGCGACGCTGTCGTCGCCGTACTCGAAGAAGACCCTGTCGTAGAGGGCCTCGGCCCGCTCCAGGCCGATCGTCGCGTCGACCGACTCGTCGCCCGTGGTGTCGAGCTCGCCCACGAACTCGTCGACGAAGAGCCGCCGCAAGGACTTGGCCGACCGGGAGTAGCGGGCGAACAGCGCGCCCTTCACGACCTCGGGCAGGTTCACCAGCGCGAACACCGGCCCGTCCAGGTTCGAGAAGTACCGCCGCAGCACGGCTCGTTCCTCGTCCGTGAACTGCTCGGGGACGTAGGTCGGGACGGGCGAACTCACGGGGGTGAGACTAGAGCCGCGCGGCACGCTCCACGGTGATCGGCGGCGCGCCGCTCGCCTGCCGCGTCGCGACGGCACTCCCACCGCCGCGGCGGGCTCACCGGCCCGGATGACCGCCGGTCAGCGCAGCGGATCGAGCCAGCAGTCGATGACCGTCGCGGCCATCGCCTTGGCGCCGTCGAGCACCGCTCGGTCACCCGCGTCGCCGACGGCGTGGCGGGCGAACTCGGGCGTGTGGATGGACACCCCGGGCGGTGCGACGGCGACCAGCGGGTGGATCGAGGGCACGACGTGGCTGACGTTGCCCATGTCGGTGCTGCCCACCACTGGCCCGACGACGGCGGTGTCCTCGAAGGGACGACCCAACGCCGCGGCGTTCGCCTGGTAGCGGGCGAGCAGCCGGTCGTCGTCGACCATGTCCGCGTACGGCGGGTCGATCCACTGCAGGTCCAT
>JAFAFZ010000288.1 GCA_023423215.1 Actinomycetes bacterium | reverse complement strand
GCGCCACGGCCTCGGCCGAGAGCACCCGCACCGGTCGACCGAGCGCTGCCGAGGCGGCGACCAGGTCGTCGTGCTCGGGCTTGGCGCCGTGCGGGCCGACCTTCATGCGGACCTCGTGGCCGTCCAGGCGCACGTGGTCGACGCGACGGGGCAGCTCGTGCTTCGTCACCGTCCACTCGCGCAGCCCGAGCGTGCCCGTCTCGCGCGCCACCAGGTCGCGCACGCGAGCGACCAGATCGGGGCGGCACAGCACCCGGAGCTGGTGCGCGGGACGCTGCTTCTTCATCGTGACCGGCGCGACCCACGCGTCGTCCGCCCCGAGCGCGAGCGCACGGTCGACGACGTGGCCGAGCACCTCGGGCGTGACGTCGTCCAGGTTCGTCTCGACGAGGACCGACGTGACGACGTCGACGCCGGCGTCGGTCGCGGTCGTCGGCTCCTGCTCGACGAGCACGAGGGTGACGACGTTGGCGTACCCCTCGGGGTCGCGGCCGCCGGCGCCCCGCCCGATCGCGCGCACGGTGCCGGGGGAGATCGGGCCCCAGTCCCGGACCATCGTCGCCAGCAGGGCGGTGCCGGTCGGCGTCGCGGTCTCGGCGGTGACGTCCACGCCGACGCACGGCAGGCCGACCAGCAGCTCGAGCGTGGCCGGCGCGGGGACGGGGACGGTGCCGTGGGCCATGGCGGCGGTGCCGCTGCCCAGCCCGATGGGAGCGCTGCGGACCTCGTCGACGTCCAGCGAGACCAGGGCGGCCCACGTCCCGACGACGTCGACGATCGCGTCGAGCGCGCCGACCTCGTGGAAGTGCACCTGGTCCAGGTCGATGCCGTGCACCTTCGCCTCGGCCTCGCCCAGGCGTCGGAACGTGCGACGTGCGCCGTCCTCGACCTCGGGGTCCAGCCCGGCGGACCCGAGCAGGGCGTCGATGCGCGACCAGGGTCGGTGGTGGTCGTGGGTCGTGGTGCGCACGTCGACCGCCGTCGCGACGAGACCACGTCGCTCGGCGGCCGACACGTGCAGCGACCAGCCGTCCAGGTCGAGCAGGTCGAGCTGCGCGCGGACCTGCTCCTGGTCCGCTCCCAGGTCCAGCAGCGCCGCGAGCAGCATGTCGCCCGCGACACCGACGGCGGGGTTGCACCACAGCACGCGGCGGCTCACCCGGCGCCCCCGTCGCTCGATGCGGCGGCGTCGACGCGACGCAGCAGCCGCAGCGCCGCACAGGCGGCGCCGTAGCCGTTGGCGATGCCCACGACCGTCAGGCCGGGCGCGCAGGACGCGAGCGACGAGAGCAGGGCGGTGACGCCCTCGAGGCTGCTGCCGTAGCCGACCGAGGTCGGGACGGTGATGATCGGCGGGGCCACGAGCCCGCCGAGCACGGTGGGCAGCGCACCCTCCATGCCCGCCACCGCGATGATCGCCGCGGCGTCCTGGAGCTCGGGCACGACCTCGAGCAGGCGGTGCAGGCCGGCCACACCGACGTCGTGGGGGGCCGCGGTCGGTGCGCCGCAGGCCGTCAGGGTCGCGAGGGCCTCGTCGACGACGGGTGCGTCCGAGGTGCCCCCGGACACCACGACGACCGGTGGCCCGGTCCGCAGCGGTCGGTGGCGCCACGTGCAGCTCGAGCCGGCGACGGAGGCGGGGGAGAGCGGTGCCAACGCCTCCAGGTGCTCGGCCGCGGCGCGTGTGACGATGATCGGGTCGTCGCCCTCGTCCAGCAGCCGTCGGACGATGTCCACGCACTGGGCGGGCGTCTTGCCCGCCGCATAGACCGCTTCCGGCAGGCCCGTGCGGCGGGCCCGATCCAGGTCGAGCCGGCTGTGGCCCAGGTGCGCGATGCGCGCCCCGGTGCCGTCGACCTCAGCCACGGTGCGACGGCGCGAGCGCGGCGTTCAGGTTGCCGGAGCGCAGCCCGGCCAGGTCGAGCGTGACGTAGCGGAAGCCGAGGGCCGTCAGCTGCTCGGTGAGCTCGTCGGCCAGGGTGGCGGCCCGAGCGACCTCGTCCGCGGGGACCTCGATGCGGGCGGTGTCGCCGAGGTGGCGCACCCGGACGTCGCGGAAGCCGTGGGCGCGCACGACGGCCTCGGCCCGGTCGACCGCACGCAGGAGCGGCACGGTGACCGGCGTGCCGTAGGGCAGGCGCGACGCCAGGCACGGCATCGACGGCCGGTCCCACACGGCGACCTGTCGCCGACGGGCCAGCGCCCGCACGTGCTCCTTGGTCAGCCCGGCGAGCACCATCGGGAACACCGCGCCACGCGCCTGCGCCGCCGCCTGCCCGGGTCGGTGGTCGCCCAGGTCGTCGACGTTGACCCCGAGCACGACCGTGGCGCCGCGCGACCCGGCGATCGGGTCCAGCGCGTCCATCAGGGCGGTCTTGCACCACGCGCACCGGTCGCCGTCGTTCGCGACGTACTCCGGCCGGTCGAGCTCGTCGGTCGTCACCGATCGCCAGGGAAGGCCCCACGTCCCGGCGAGCTCCCGGCAGTGCTCGAGCTCGCCCTCGGCGAGCGACGCGGAGTCAGCGGTGACGGCCAGCACCCGCTCGGGCCCGAGGGCATCCAGCGCGACCCGTGCGAGCAGGGCCGAGTCGACGCCGCCGGAGAACGCGACGACGACGCTGTCCAGGACCTGCAGCACGAACTCGAGTCGCGACCCGATGGCGTCGAGTGCGGGCGGATCCGCCGGGGGTGCCGTCACGGCCGACGATCGTACCGGTCGCACCGCCTCGGGATGCCCGGGGGCGGTCCGCCGTTCAGGAGGCGTCGCCCGCGCAGGCCTCGCAGCGGCCGTCGATGGTGAGGTGCCGCGGATCGGCGTGGAAGCCGTACTCGGCCAGCAGCCGCCGGGCGAGCGGTTCGAGCAGCTCGGGCGGGAGGCTCAGCGTGGCGCCGCACCCGCTGCACAGCGCGTGGTGGTGCACGTCGTCGGTGAGGTGGTAGCTGGTGACCTGCTCGTCGAACGGGGCCCGGTGGATGAGGCCGGCCTCGTCGAGGGCGTCGAGCGTGCGGTAGATCGTCGAGAGGTGGATGTCGGGGTGCCGTTCGCCGACCGCGCGGGCCAGCTCGTCGGCGGAGAGGTGCACGTCGCCGGCCGCCAGCAGCTGCTCCAGCACCGCACGCCGCGCCGTGGTCACACGCTGGCCGCGACGACGGAGCTCGGCGATCAGCTCGTCGATCGTCGCCGTGGGCGCGTCGCTCGTGTGGGTGTGTCCGTGGGCATGGGGCACCCGAGCAGCATGGCACGGTCGTGGTCGAGGGCCGAGGGCGCCTGTGGCAGACTCCTGCGAACAGTTCGCAGGAGGTGGGCGCATGCACGTACCCGACGGGTTCATCGACGGACCGACGTCGGCGGTGGCCGGCCTCGTGGCAGCGGGCGGCATCGCCGTCTCGCTGAAGAAGGCGGGCGAGGACGCGCTCGAGTCCCGGGCGGCCATGACCGGGCTGGTCGCCGCGTTCGTGTTCGCGGCGCAGATGCTGAACTTCCCGGTCGCCAGCGGCACGTCGGGCCACCTGATGGGCGGGGTGCTCGCGGCCGTGCTCGTCGGCCCGTGGCTCGGCTCGCTGGCCGTGGCCATGGTGCTGGTGGTGCAGGCGCTGCTGTTCGCGGACGGCGGCGTCAGCGCGCTCGGGCTGAACATCATCAACATCGCCTTCATCCCCGCCTTCCTCGGCTACGGGATCTTCCTGCTGGCCCGCCACGTGCTGCCCCGCACACGCGTCGGCGTGCTGTCCGCCACGGCGATCGCCTCGGTCGCCTCGGTGGTCCTGGCCGCCCTGGCGTTCGTCGTGCAGTACGCGATCGGCGGCAACGGCGCCGTGTCCGTGGCGGGAGCGGCGGCCGCGATGGTCGGCGTGCACGTCCTGATCGGCATCGGCGAGGCGGTCCTCACGACGCTCACCATCGGCGCGGTGCTCGCCACCCGGCCCGACCTCGTGTACGGCGCCGCCGACCTGCCACGCGCCGAGCTGGCGGTGGCGGCGTGAGCCGGCGCACGGCGGGCTTCCTGCTCGGCGGGCTGCTCGTCGCGCTGCTGCTCGCGGTCGGGGTCAGCCAGTTCGCCAGCTCGCAGCCCGACGGCCTGGAGAAGGTCGCGGCGCAGGAGGGCATCGACGCCGACGTGCTGGACCACTCGCTCGGTGACAGCCCGTTCGCCGACTACGGCACCTCGGGGGTGGGCGACGCCCGGGTCGGCACGGGGATCGCCGGGTTCCTCGGCGTCCTCGTCACCTTCGTGGTGACCGCCGGCCTGGTCGCCCTGGCGATCAAGGCCGTCCCGCGGCGTCCCGGCGGCACGTCACCGGGGTCCACGCTCGGCACCCCGTGAGCGGAGGGCACCACCACGGCGCCGCGGTGGTCGACTCGCTGCACGGCGACGTCGACTCGCCGGTCGCGCGCCTTGACGAGGTCGTGAAGCTCGTCGCCCTGGTGGTGTTCGTGCTCGCTGTGGTGCTGACGCCGCCCCGGGCCGTGTGGGCCTTCGGCGTGTACGCGCTCGGGGTGGTGTCGGCGGCCGCGTTCGCACGGCTGCCGCTGCGGGTGCTCGCGCGGCGACTGGTCGTCGAGGCGCCGTTCGTCCTGTTCGCGGTGGCGCTGCCGTTCGTCGGCACCGGGCCACGCACCGAGGTGTGGGGCGTGCCGATCTCGACGGCCGGCGCCTGGGCGGCGTGGGGCATCCTGGCGAAGGCGAACCTCGGCTGCGCCTCGTCGATCGTGCTCGCGTGGAGCACTCCGGTGCCCGACGTGCTGCGCGGCCTCGAGCGGCTTCGCTGCCCGCAGCTGCTCGTCGTCATCGCCGGCTTCATGGTGCGCTACCTCGACGTGGTCGTCGGTGAGCTGCACCGCCTCCAGGTCGCACGCGTGTCGCGGGGCGACGACCCGCGCTGGCTCTGGCAGGGCCGTGCGGTCGCCTCGACGACGGGCACGATGTTCGTGCGCTCCTTCGAGCGGGGCGAGCGCGTGCAGCAGGCGATGCTCGCCCGCGGCTTCGACGGCACCTTCCCCCGCCTCGCCCGCCCGGGCGTGCGCGCCGGGTGGTGGCCGGCGCTCCTGTGGCCGCTGGGCGCCGTCGCCGTGGCGG
>JAFAFZ010000247.1 GCA_023423215.1 Actinomycetes bacterium | reverse complement strand
GCAGTACTGGCCGTAGGTGCGGGTGCTCCCGGTGGAGGCGGTGGTCGATCGGGCCATGGTGCGCACCTCCTGAGGTGTGGTACAGATTCTCTACCAAGCGGTGTTGATTCTCATCCTACCGGAGGCGGCATGCGTGCAGCAGGCGACAGGTCCACACCCCGCAACCCCTGGGTGGTGCTGTTCTCGACCAGCCTCGCCGTGTTCGCCGTCTTCCTGGACACGACGATCCTGTTCGTCGCCTTCCCGTCGATCGGGGCCGACTTCTCGGACGTCAGCGCGTCGGGCCTGTCGTGGGTGCTCAACGCCTACACGATCGTGTTCGCTGCGGCGCTGATCCCGGCCGGCCGGCTGGCCGCCCGGATCGGCCGCCGCCGCACCTTCCTGTGGGCGGTCGTCGCGTTCACCGTCGCCTCGATGCTCTGCGGTGTCGCACCGACCGTGCCGCTCCTGGTCGCGGCGCGCATGCTCCAGGCGCTGGGCGCCGCGGCGCTCGTGCCGGCCTCGCTCGCGCTGGTGCTGCAGACCTTCCCGCGGGACCGCATCCCGGTCGCGGTCGCCATCTGGGGCGCGGTCGGCGCGGTCGCCGGCGCGGCGGGGCCGACGTTGGGTGCGCTGGTCGTCGAGCACCTCGGCTGGCGCTGGGCGTTCTTCATCAACCTGCCGGTCGGGCTGGTCAGCCTGGCGCTCGGGCTGCGCGTGCTGCCCGAGGGACGGGAGGCCCACCCCGGCCCGGTGCCCGACCCCCTCGGCGCCGTCCTGCTCGCGTCCGGCCTGGCGACGGGCGCCTACGCGATCGTGCAGACCGAGCAGTGGGGGTGGGGGAGCCCGGCCTTCCTGGTGACCGCGACGTTCGCCGTCGCCCTGGTGGCGGTCTTCGTGCTGCGCTGCTCGAGGGTGGCGAACCCGCTGCTCGACCTCGACCTGTTCCGCTCGCGCTCGTTCCGCTGGGCGAACGCCGCCACGCTCGCCTTCGCCATCGGCTTCAACGCGATGTTCCTGGGCAACGTGCTCTTCTTCACCCAGGTCTGGCGCTACGACGTGCTGCGCGCCGGCCTCGCCATCTCGGTCGGCCCGTTGATCGTCGCGGTCACCGCGCCGTTCCTCGGGCGGCTCGCCGCGCGCGTCGGCCAGCGGGCGCTGCTCGTCCCCGGCGGACTCGTGTGGGCTGCCGGCGGCACCCTGCTGCTGACGACCGCGACCGTCGAGGCCGACTACCTGACGTCGTACCTGCCCGCGGTCGCGCTCACGGGGCTGGGTGTGTCGCTCTGCCTGCCGCAGCTCTCGTCCGCGTCGGTGCAGGGCCTGCCCGCGGACCGCTTCGGCTCGGGCTCGGCGGTCAACCAGGCGATCCGCAACCTGGGTGGCACCTTCGGCGTCGCCCTGGTCGTGGCGTTCCTGGCCGAGGTCTCGCCGCTCGACCCGCTGGCGTCGTTCCACCGGGTCTGGTGGCTGCTGGTGCTCAGCGGCCTGGCCGTCTCGGGGCTCAGCCTGGGCCTGCCGCGTCGGGTCCGCGCTGCGTCCGAGACCGCGGCCGCCGTCGCCGCACGCTGAACCGAGCGCGTGCGGGCCGGGCGGTTCGGCGCCGTGCCGCCCGTCACGGGCCGCAGGTGTGCCGCCTTGCACACCTCGTAATTCAGGATAATGATTACAAGCGATCTACGGAGGTCCTGGGCAACCGGTTCCGGGACCGATCATCCGAAGGGGGATCGCCATGAGCCAGGACGCGAACCAGGACGCCGCCCAGTTCGACGCAGGCAGCTTCGCCGATCTGCTGGACACCTCGGGCGTGCTCGACGACCTGATCTTCGTGAGCGTCGACGACCACATCATCGAGCCGCCGGACATGTTCGACGGGCGACTGCCGGCGAAGTTCGCCGACCGTGCGCCGAAGGTCATCACCCGTCCCGACGGCGCCCAGGCGTGGCTGTACGAGGACAACGAGGTCTACTCGATGGGCCTGAACGCGGTCGTCGGCCGTCCGCCCGAGGAGTGGGGACTCGAGCCCGACCGCCTCGAGGACATGCGCAAGGGCTGCTGGGACCCCGACGCCCGCGTCGACGACATGAACGTCGCCGGCGTGCTCGGCTCGCTCAGCTTCCCGAGCTACGCCCAGTTCTGCGGCCAGCGGTTCTTTCGCTCCAAGGACAAGGAGCTCGGCCTCGCGGTCGTGCAGGCGTACAACGACTGGCACGTCGACGAGTGGTGCGGCTCGCACCCCGACCGCTTCATGCCCCTCGGCATCGTGCCCCTGTGGGACCCGGAGCTGATGGCCGCCGAGGTGCGCCGCCTCGACGACAAGGGCTGCCACGCGGTCACGTTCTCGGAGGACCCCTACAAGCTCGGCCTGCCGCCGCTGCACGACCGGCACTGGTACCCGTTCTGGGCCGAGTGCGAGCGCCTCGGCACCGTCGTGTGCCTGCACCTCGGCTCGTCGTCCAGCCTTCCCGCAACCTCGCCCGGCTCGGTCATCGAGACCTCGCAGACCCTCGCCCCGCTCAGCCTGCTGAGCACCGCGACCGAACTGGTGTGGAGCCCGTTCCTGCGTGACTTCCCCGACCTGAAGATCGCGCTGTCCGAGGGCGGTATCGGCTGGCTCCCGTACTTCTTGGAGCGCGTCGACTACGTGTACCGGCACCACCGTCACTGGACCGGCACGAACTTCGGCGACAAGCTCCCGAGCGACGTCTTCAAGGAGCACGTGATCTCGTGCTTCATCGAGGACCGCCCCGGCCTCATTCTCAAGGACGAGATCGGCGTCGACATGATCTGCTGGGAGATGGACTACCCCCACTCCGACAGCTCGTGGCCGGCGGCACCCGAGAGCTTCGCCCCCTCGCTGCCGTACCTGACCCGCGACGAGATCGACAAGATCACCCACCAGAACGCGCTGCGGCTCTTCCGCTGGGATCCGTTCCAGCACCGTCGCAAGGAGGACTCGACGGTCAAGGCGCTGCGCGCCGAGACCAGCGAGGCGGACCTGCTCTACAAGTCGGCCCAGCGCCTGCGGAACAAGGGCGTCATGCACCCCACCGCCGACGCGCTGACCTCGCAGTTCGTCTCGAAGTAGCAGCGCGACAGCAGGGGTGGAGGTCGTCAGGTGAAGGTGTACGAGGCGGTCGCGAACGCGCTCAAGGAGTGCGGCGCCCGGAACGCGTTCGGGCTCATGGGGGACGGCAACCTGCGGTTCCTGAGCTACTGGGTGCACGAGCTCGAGCAGGGCTACTACGGCTCGCGGCACGAGGGCCCGGGCATCGCGATGGCGGACGGCTACGCCCGCATCTCGGGTGAGATCAGCGTCGCGACCACGACCCAGGGGCCGGGGCTGACCAACGCGATGACTGCGCTGGTGGCGGCCCGCAAGGCGCGCACGCCCATGGTGTTCGTCGTCGGCGACGTCGCGAGCTTCCAGGCGGGATGGCCCCAGGACATCGACCACCAGGCGGTGTTCGACGCGGCGGGCGTGCCGCTGATCGACCTGCGGGACCCGGCCATCGCGTTCTCCGAGACCGTGCGCGCGGTGCGCATGGCCACCGAGCTGCGCACCCCCGTCGGGTTGAGCATCCCCACCGACACCCAGGAGCAGGACTGGGATCCGTGGACCGACGACAGCTCGACCGAGATCCCGGAACGGGACCTGTCGCTGGACGGCGACCTGGACCGTGCGGCCGAGATCCTGGCGGGCGCCCAGCGGCCGGTGGTCCTGGCGGGTCGCGGCTCGGTCGACGCCGGGTGCACCGAGCAGCTGCGCGAGGTCGGCGACCGCATCGGCGCGCTCTTCGCCACGACCCTGAAGGGCAAGGGTCTCTTCGCGGACAGCCCGTTCCACCTCGGCATGGCGGGCGGCCTCGGCACGAACCTGTCGGCGACGCTCATCGGCCAGGCCGACGTCGTCCTCGTCGTCGGCGCGGCGCTGAACGACTTCACGACCATCCGCCAGACGCTGCTGCGACCGAACGCGAAGGTCGTGCGCGTGGACGTCGACCCCGAGGTGGCGACCGCGAACGTCGGCGAGGACTGCCGTCTCGTCGGCGACGCGTCGACCGCGGTGTCCGGGCTGCTCGATCGGCTCACCGCCCGCCAGGTCGACGTCATCGGGTACCGCACCGAGGACGTCGTCGAGCAGCTGCGTGCGTTCCGTCCCCAGGACGAGGTGGTGCTCACGCACGAGCCGGGGCTGATCGACCCGCGCGAGCTGGTCATGCTGCTCGACGAGCTCCTCCCGGAGGATCGCAACGTCGTGACCGACGCCGGTCGCTTCTTCGGCGACCCGTGCAGCTACATGTCGGTGCCCGACGGCCGATCCTTCGTCGACGGCATCTCGTTCGGGTCCATCGGACTGGGCATGGGCCTGTCGATGGGGGCCTCCGTCGCCCGTCGGGAGCGACCGACGATCCTGTTCGTCGGGGACGGCGGACTGTTCATGAGCCTCGGCGAGCTCGAGACGGCGGTCCGCTACGACCTGCCTCTGCTGGTCGTCGTGATGAACGACAACGCGTACGGCAGCGAGCTGCAGATCTCCCGGGTGTGGGACATCCCCGAGGACCTCTCGGTGTTCCGCGAGGGCGACTTCGCCGCGATCTCCGCGGGCATCGGCGCCCGCTCGGCACGTGTGACCTCGCTCGACGAGGTCAAGGCGGCGGTCGTCGACGCGGACCTCTCGCTCGGGCCGTTCGTCCTGGACTGCGTGATCAACCCGAACATCTCGGCCCGCTGGCTCGACGACGCCTTCGAACGCGCCTGACACCCACGACCCCGCACACGAACGGAGCACCCGATGCTGTTGGACCTTCGCAAGGGCTGGACCACCTACGACGAGGCCTTCCAGAAGGAGCAGGACCCCCGACGCAAGAAGATCCTCGGGGTGATGAAGGAGCACATCAAGTGGGAGGTGCTCGGCCAGCCCGACCGCATCCTCGAGTCGGTCAGCCCCGACGCGGTGTACCGCTTCTACGGGCTCGGCGAGACCACCGAGATGCACGGCCTGGACGAGATCCGGGCCTTCTACCAGGGCCTCGCCGACACCGGCGCGAACGTGCTGCAGCTCGACATCGAGCACCTGGCCGTCGCCGACTGGGGCATCTCGGCGCACGGCGTCTGGCACCAGCCCTACCCGGGCGAGGTGCTGCTCGCCGAGGGCGGCCTGGTCTCGGGCGAGGGCATCGACGACCCGGACGCGCTGTACCTGGTCAGCCAGCGCATGGGCTGGTTCTTCCCCTTCACCGAGGGTGACGAGCCGCTGCTGCTCGGTGAGATCGTCTACTTCGACAAGATCGCCTGCGCCGTCGAGAAGATCCCCGAGGGCACCGTGATCTCGGAGCCGTTGAGCGAGGCCGTCTTCAGCTGACGGACCGAGGTCGCACCGGGGGCCAGGGGGAGCTGTCGGTCCGGATCGGAGCCCTTGGGCTGGTTGCACTTCCGTGAATCTATGATAATGTTTGTTAGAGATAGGGGGTGCTCGTGGCCATCGACACGCAATCGGCGCAACAACTGATCGAGATCGCCGGAGAGTTCGCACGCAAGGAGATCGCGCCACGGGTCGCGGCCTACGACCGTGAGGAGAAGCTGCCGGACGACCTGCTCGCCCAGATGGCCGAGCTCGGCTTCTTCGGCGGCACCGTGCCGGTCGAGGACGGCGGGGCCGGCCTCGACTTCGGGACCTTCGCGGCCTTCATCGAGGAGATCAGCCGCACCTGCAACATGATGGGCTGCCTGCTCTCGATGCCCTCGGGGCTGGTCGGCGCCAGCATCGCCGACTTCGGCACGCCGGAGCAGAAGGAGCGCTGGCTGCGCCCGCTGGCCGAGGGCCGGATCTTCGGCGCCGCGGGCGTCACCGAGCCCGGGTCCGGCAGCGACGTCGCCGGCATGCAGACGACCTACGTCAAGGACGGGGACGACTTCGTCATCACCGGTTCGAAGGCGTGGATCTCGAACCTGGACATCGCCTCGTTCCTGGTGACCTTCGCGACGTCGGACCGCTCGCTGCGCCACCGTGGCATCACGGCGTTCATCATCCCGACGGACACGCCGGGCCTGGGGCTGTTCCCCTACAAGGACAAGCTCGGCTTCCGCCCGATCTGCACCGGTGAGGTCATCCTCGACGAGGTGCGGGTGCCCGCGGACGCGCTGCTCGGCGTCGAGGGCCAGGGCTTCAGCGTCGCCATGACCGCGGTCGAGCGTGGCCGCCTCGGCGTCGCCGCCCGCTCCGTCGGCGTGGCGCAGGCCTGCATGGACGAGGCCCGCAAGTACGCGGTCGAGCGCAACGCGTTCGGCCACCCGATCTCGGAGTTCCAGATCGTCCAGTCGAAGCTGACCGACATGGAGGTCGGCGTCGAGACCGCCCGTCTGCTCGTGAAGAAGGCGGCCGACGCCCTCGACCGCGGGGAGCGTGCCCGCAAGCTGACCTCGATGGCGAAGATGTACGCCAGCGACGTGGCCTTCCGCAGCGCGGCCGACGCGTTCCAGATCCACGGCGCCTACGGCGTGTCGCCGGAGTACCCCATCGGTCGCTACCTGCGCGATGCGAAGGTGCTGCAGATCGTCGAGGGGTCCAACGACCTGCACCGGGCGATGATCGGCGAGATGTCGCTCGGCCTGCGCAAGGAGAGCTGAGCACATGACCGAGAGCACCCTGCGGGTCGCCGTCATCGGCGCGGGCACGATGGGCGCGGGCATCGCGCAGATCAGCGCCTCGGCCGGCCACGACGTCGCGGTCTTCGACACCAACCCCGACCAGGTCCAGAAGGCGTTCGCCGCGACCGCCGCCAGCCTCGACAAGTTCGTCGCGAAGGAGAAGGTCACGCGGGAGGCCGCCGACGCGGCGCTCGCACGGCTCACGCCCGCGGCCACCATCGGCGAGGCGGCGACCGGCGCCGACATCGTCATCGAGGCCGTGCTCGAGCAGCTGCCGGTGAAGCACGAGGTGTTCCGTGCGGCGCTGGAGACCGCGCCGGAGCACTGCATCCTCGGCACCAACACCTCGCAGCTGTCGATCACCGCGATCGGCTCGGGCGTCGGCGACGCCGCCGGCCGCGTCGTCGGCACGCACTTCTTCAACCCGCCGGTGCTCATGCGCCTCGTCGAGCTGGTCCGCGGCCTGCAGACCACCGACGACACGCTCGAGCGCGCCGAGGCGTTCGCCCAGGGCCTGGGCAAGGAGACCGTCGTCTGCCGCAAGGACAGCCCCGGGTTCCTCACCTCGCGCATCTCGGCGATCGTGCGCCTCGAGTGCCTGCGCATGCTCGAGGAAGAGGTCGCCAGCCCCGCCGACATCGACAAGGCGCTGAAGCTGGGCCTGAACTTCCCGATGGGTCCGCTCGAGCTGGGCGACTTCAACGGGCTCGACACCTACCTGCACGCGCTGCAGGGCCTCGAGGTGTCCTTCGGCGAGCGCTTCAAGCCGACGACGACGCTGAAGAACCTCGTCTCGGCCGGGCGCCTCGGCCGCAAGACCGGCCAGGGCATCTACCGCTACGGCGAGGACGGCAAGAAGATCGAGGGCGAGGACGGCTGGTGAGCACCGCCGTCGCGACACGGTCCTGGGCCGAGGACCTCGAGGCGACGACCTTCCGCGTCGCGGACGGCGTCGCCTGGGTCGGGCTGGACCGACCGGACGCCGCGAACGCACGCAACCAGCGCATGCGCGACGAGCTGAAGCGGCTCTGGAACGGCATCGCCGCGGACGCCGAGATCGCCGTCGTCGTGCTGAGCGCCGCGGGCGAGAAGTTCTTCTGCGCGGGCATGGACCTGAAGGAGGCCGGCGCCCCCGCGACGCCGGCGGAGCGACGGGACCGGCTGCGCTCGAGCCGCGACATCGACCAGCTGGCGGCGCTGCCCCAGCCCACGATCGCGGCGATCAACGGCTATGCACTGGGTGGCGGGCTCGAGATGGCGCTCGCCTGCGAC
>JAFAFZ010000200.1 GCA_023423215.1 Actinomycetes bacterium | reverse complement strand
TGTCCCGCCTGCTGCGCGAGGGCGAGGACGAGACCCAGGTCATGGCCCGGCCCCGCACCGTGGCCCCGCCGATCCCCGGCGACGTGCGCACCGGGATGAACCCCTGGCTGGCACGCCTCTGGGTGTTCCACTTCGTCGTCGTCGGGTGGATCTTCTTCCGCGCCGAGAGCCTCGCCATCGCCATCGACTACCTGACCTCGCTCGTCACGAACTGGGGCGTCGGCACGCTGGTCACCCCCGTCGTCCTGCTCGCTGTCGCCGTCGGCATGGTCGGGCAGTTCGTGCCGCGGCGCCTGGGCGACCGGTTCGAGTTCGCGGTCTCGCAGCTGCCGCCGTTCGTGCTGGCGTTCGGCGTCGGGGTCTTCCTGCTCGTCATCAACCTGCTCGGCCCGCAGGGCGTCGCACCGTTCATCTACTTCGACTTCTGACATGCCGACCCGACCGCCGGGCGACCGGCCCACCACCCCAGCCCGTCGCGGCGGAGCCCGGCCCGCGTCGACGGGTTCCCGTGCCACGTCCGGGCCGCCTCGCTCCGGACCCGTCCGATCCGGGCCCCCGCGATCGGCTTCGCCGGGTTCGGGCCCGCCCTCGGGTCCACCCCGATCGGGGCCGCCGTCCGGTGGTCGTCCGGGCAGTGGTCGACCGGGCAGTGGTCGACCGGGCAGCGGTCGACCGCCGGCCGGTGGCGGGCGCCGACGTCGGGTCCGTCGCACCCAGGACGCCACCACCGTCTGGAAGGGCACGATCGTCGCGCTGGCGGTCTTCGTGGTGCTGGCGTCCGGGAACATGGTCGCCTCGGCCGAGGGCATGCCGCTCGGCTGGCAGCGCTCCGTCGCCGTCGCCGTGTCCGGCGGCAACGACCGCGTCGCCAACCTGCTCTCGCTCAACCGGCCCTACGACTGGGCCGCCGAGCAGCTCGGCATCGAGCAGAACGACAAGGACTTCGAGTTCCCCGTCGGCGCGGAACCCGAGCCGGCCCCGACCACGACGACGCTGCCGCCGGTGCGGGTGCCGACCCCGACCGACCCGCTGCGGGTCGTCGTCGCCGGCGACTCGACGGCCAAGTCGCTCGGCAACAGCCTGATCCAGGCGGCGACGGACACCCCCGAGATCGAGATCGCCAACGAGGGCAAGGTCTCGACCGGTCTCGCCCGCTCCGACTACTTCAACTGGGGCGCCCGCATGCAGGAGATCGTCGGCACCGACGATCCCGAGGTCACCGTCTTCATGGTCGGCGCGAACGACGGGCAGTCGATCCTGGACGGCGACGGCACGATCGTCGCCCAGTTCGGATCACCCCAGTGGGAGCAGGCCTACCGCCAGCGGGTCGCCGGCATCATGGACCTGAACCACGGCGGCGCCCGTCGCGTCGTCTGGGTCGGCGAGCCGAACGTCGGCACCGGCAACGTGCAGCAGGCGATCGAGCTGGGCAACCGCATCGCCGAGGAAGAGGCCGCGACCCGCCCCTGGGTCACCTACTTCGACCTGGCGTCGATCGTCGCCGGACCCGACGGCGGCTTCGCCGAGTACGTCACGCTGCCCGACGGCGCGACCGTGCGCTGCTACGCGGGCGACGGCGTGCATTTGAGCGTCGAGTGCCTCGAGCTCGTCATCGACGAGCTGCTCCCGACCATCACCGGCCTCTACGGCACGGACGCCACGACCACCACCACGGCCCCCTCCGGCAGCTCCACGACGACCACCACCAGCGCCGGCGGGGACTGAGGGGGACGGGAGCGGTGGGGACCCACGCAGCCGAGGTCGACTGGTCGCGAGGCGACGCGCCGTTCGGGCAGGACTACGACCGCACGCACGTCTGGCGGTTCGACGGCGGTGTCGAGGTGCCGGCCTCTGCCGCACCCGCCCTCTCCGGCGACCCGAGCCGCGTCGACCCGGAGGAGGCGTTCGTCGCCTCGATCTCGAGCTGCCACATGATGTGGTTCCTCCACCTGGCGGCGGAGCAGGGTCTGGTGGTGGACCGCTACCGGGACCAGGCCGTCGGGACGATGGGGCGTGCCGGCCGCCAGCGGCTCTGGATCACCGACGTCGACCTGCGCCCCGAGGTGGTCTGGCACGGAGAGACCCCCTCGGACGAGTGCGTCGAGGACCTGCACCGGCGCAGCCACGAGCGCTGCTTCATCGCCAACTCGGTGCGCTCCGAGATCACGGTGCACGGCCGCCCGTTCCACTGAGCGGCCGTCCTTGCGGGGAGCGGCCGTCCCGCGTCAGCTGACGTTGCGCAGCAGCGGCTCGTGCAGCCACAGGGCGCACATCGCGCCCAGCGCGAGCGCAGGGCCGAACGGGAAGCGGCTGTCGCTGCGCGTGACGATCGCACCCAGGCCCATCACCAGGCCGAGCACCGCACCGAAGAGCAGCCCGTAGATCGGCAGGAACGGGTGCATCCACGCCAGGAACATGCCGAGCACCAGCGCCAGTCGCACGTCGCCGAAGCCGAGCTTGCCGGGCGCCGCGAGCCACAGGACGAAGAACACCGCGAAGGTCACCGCCCCGCCGATGACGGCGTACCAGATGCGACCGGGCATGCCGAGGCCGATCGAGACCG
>JAFAFZ010000107.1 GCA_023423215.1 Actinomycetes bacterium | reverse complement strand
GTCGTGGTCGGCGCCGGGGCGGTGGTGGTGGTGCTGACCTTCGGGATGGTGTGCGTGCTGATGCCCTCGGCGGTCTGGTCGGCCTTGTCCTCGGCGCCCTTCTGCAGGTACTCGATGGCGCCGATCGACGGCACCGCCAGCAGGGCCACCAGGAGCGCGTACTCGACCAGGGTCGCACCTCGCTCGAGCCGCCCCGAGCGCCGACGCGCCGGGGGCGCCTGCGACGTCGTGGCGTCGTCGTCTCCAGGGCGTTCGGCGCGGAACCTCATCGAAAGAAAGATCGACCTGGCCCGTGGCGGTCCGAATGGGCCGTTCGGCCCATTTCCGGGTCCTGCGGCCCATGCAGCGGGCCGTCGGGGGTTCACGGTGCCGTAACGGGAGCGGAACGACCGGTTCACAGCCCCCGACTACCTGAGAGGGAGTGCCATCGGGACCCCTCAGCCGACGCTCGCAGTACGACGAGCTCATCGACCCCGACGGCCGCCCGCGACCCGCAGCCCGAGCGCTCATGGAGCAGATCGACGCCCTGACGCCCGCCGAGCTCCTCGCACGCCAGCGAGCGGCCGGCGTCGGCATCGAGGCGGCCGGCGTCACCTTCACCGTCTACGACGAGGGACTCGGCATCGACCGCTCGTGGCCCTTCGACATCGTGCCCCGGGTCATCGCCCGTCAGGAGTGGGACCGCATCGAGACCGGGCTGCTCCAGCGCCTGGTCGCGCTGAACCACTTCATCGACGACGTGTACGGCGACCAGCGCATCGTGGCCGCCGGAGTGGTGCCCGGCGAGATCATCGCCGGGTCCCGCGACTTCCGGCCGGAGTGCCGAGGCGTGCACCCCCGCCACGACGTCTGGGCACACATCTGCGGCAGCGACCTCGTGCGCGACGGCGACGGCACCATGTACGTGCTCGAGGACAACCTGCGCGTGCCGTCGGGCGTGTCCTACGTGCTCGAGAACCGCCTCGTCACCAAGCGGGTGTTCGGCGAGCTCTTCGCCCACCAGAGCATCCTGCCCGTCGACGCCTACCCCGAGCGCCTCCGGCGCATCCTCGGCTCCCTCACCGAGGTGGACGACCCCGTGATCGTCGTGCTCACGCCGGGCATCTTCAACTCGGCGTACTTCGAGCACTCGTTCCTGGCCCGGGCGATGGGCGTGCCGCTCGTCGAGGGGCGGGACCTGGTGGTGGACGACGACGACCGCGTCCTGCTCCGCACCGTCGACGGCCTGGTGCAGGTGGACGTGATCTACCGCCGCGTCGACGACCTCTTCCTCGACCCCAAGGTGTTCCGCCCGGACTCGACGCTCGGAACGCCGGGACTGATGCGGGCCTGGCGTGCGGGCAACGTCGCCATCGCGAACGCGCCCGGCACCGGCGTCGCCGACGACAAGGTCGTGTACTCGTACGTCCCGGACATGATCCGCTACTACCTCGGCGAGGAGGCGATCCTGCCGAACGTGCCCACCTACCGGTGCGGCAAGGAGGACGACCTCGCCCACGTGCTCGACCACCTCGACGAGCTGGTCGTCAAGCCCGCCAACGAGTCGGGCGGCTACGGCATCGTGATCGGTCCGGCGTCCACCTCGCAGGAGCTCGCCGACTGCGCCGAGCGGATCCGCGCCGACCCCCGGAACTTCGTGGCACAGCCCGTCATCACGCTTTCGACGGTGCCCACCCTCGTCGACGACCACCTCGAGCCTCGCCACGTCGACCTGCGCCCCTTCTCGCTGCTCGGCGGCGAGAGCTACGTCACCTGCGGAGGACTGACCCGGGTCGCCCGGACCGCCGGGTCGCTCATCGTGAACTCGTCCCAGGGCGGCGGCTCGAAGGACACCTGGATCGTGGACACCGAGGCGCCCCGCTCCCGTCCGGCCACGATCGGGGCCGCCGACTCCTCGACCGCCGCGCCCTCGGAACGCACGAGCGCGAGCGCGACCCGACGCTCGGGCCACGACGGCTCCACGCTGATCGATCCACCGCCGAGGGGACCCGCGTCCGGCGACGAGGACGTCATCGACCTGACCGATCGCACCCGACACACACCGACCACCAGGGAGGCACGCTGATGCTGCTGTCACGAACCGCCGAGGACCTGTACTGGCTGGGGCGCCACGTCGAGCGGGCCGAGTCCGTCGCCCGCATCGTCGGCGAGCACACGCACCTGCTCGTCGACCTGCCGGTGGACGTGGAGTCCGACTGGACCGCGCTGCTGGCCATCACCGGCGCCGAGGAGGGGTTCGTCGCCCGCTACGAGCAGCACGGCGAGGCCGAGGTCATCAACTTCCTGATGGCGGACGTCGGCAACCCCGGCTCGGTGCTCCGCTCGGTGAACGCAGCGCGAGAGAACCTGCGCGTCAGCCGCCAGATGGTGCCGCGAGCCGGGTGGGAGTGCCTGAACCGGCTGCACCTCACCGCGACCGAGGCGACCGCCGGGTGCACCGTGCGAACGCGTCGGATCGAGGTCACCGAGGCCGTCATCGGTGCGTGCCAGCAGTTCGCCGGCATCCTCGCCGGCACGATGAGCCGCGACCACGCCTACCGGTTCTGGGAGCTGGGACGGCTGGTGGAGCGCGCCGACATGACCACCCGGGTGCTCGACGTGCGTGCCGGCACGCTGATGTCGGCCACGACCCCGCCGTCGCACCCGCCCGCGGACCGCAGCCCGTACGAGGACGTACGCTGGCTCGGCGTGCTCCGGTCCCTCGCTGCCCAGAACATGTACCAGCGCTCGGCCAGCACGTCGGTGAAGGGCGAGGGCGTCGTCGCGTTCCT
>JAFAFZ010000073.1 GCA_023423215.1 Actinomycetes bacterium | reverse complement strand
AGCTCACCCCGCAGGAGCCGATCCGAGATGTCCAGCAGGTCGTCGCTCATGCGCGCCGACCCTACCGAGCGTGCCCCCGGGGCGGACCCCTCAGCCCGCGAAGGCGAGCCGTCGTGGCGTCGGCTCGGGCGCGGCCGGCGGTGCGGTGGTCGTGGGCACCGCCTCGGTCCACGTGAGGTCCAGCGCGTTCGACGAGACGTTCTCGGAGAGCACCTCGCTCGTCACCATCACCGAGCAGCCGGGCCCGCCGAAGCGCACGCCGCCCTGCTCGAACGAGATCCGGCCCAGGCCGCTCTCGCCGATGACGGCCACCGTCGTCGCACGTTCCGCGGTCACGCACATCTCGACGGTGGTCCCGGGCGTCATCGTGAGCGTGCTGTCGGCGAAGCTGGCACCCGTCGTGTCGCCCGGGCACACGTCGCCCCACACGGTGTCGATGGCGGTCGCACCCATGTAGACCGTCGGCAGGGTCGAGGTGACGCGGACGCGCAGCGGCTCGTTGACCGGCGCGCTCGCGCTCGTCCCGGACAGCGCCAGCGAGATCTGCGCGCCCTCGGGCGCGAAGAACGGCAGCAGGTTGGTCAGCAACCAGGTCCGGAACCCGGCGCAGGTGGCGGTGGCCGCATCGCCCGGCACGTACGGGCCGGGGTCCACGCCGGCGTCGATGCCGGAGGTGCCGTCGGTGATGCACCAGATCCGGTTCTGCCAGGTGAGCAGCTCGGACTGCTCGGTGGTGTCCTCCGTCGAACCGACGGCCCACGCGAGCGCGTTCGTCTTCTGCGTCACGTCGAACCACGTCGCCGGGTCGGGCAGCACGGCCGGGTCGTCGGGACCCAGGCCGAGGTCGCTGCCCTGGTCGGTGCCGGGCACGTCGATGCAGGTGTCGACGGTCAGGTCGGTGCACCAGAACCATCCCGCCGGACCGAAGCTGACGTCACCGTCCGCGTCGCGCAGCACCTCGACGGCGCAGACCGGCGGGACGCCCAGCTCGCCGGGACCGGCCGGCACGCCCGAGAAGTTGCCCACGGCGTCGTGGACCGCCAGGAACGAGCCGGTCGGGTAGGACGCCAGGAACGGGTCCTCGGTGTCCACGGCCACCGTCAGGTCCACGGGCACGCCGCCAGCGGTCACCTCGCAACCGAGCGGGACCACGGCTGCCCCGGCGACGCCGGTGCCGCCGAGCTGGACCACGGACATGCCGGCGAGGAGCGCCAGGGCGAGCGCGATCCGTCGGAAACCTCTGTGCTGCATCGGCCCTCTCCTCTGCCAGTGCGCGGATGTGTCGATCCGTGCATCGGCAACTGTGGGGGAGGACTGAAGCGATCCTGGGTGGTGCGACCGCGGACGCCGCGGGGACGGTCAGGCCGGGGCGGGCTGCTCGAGCAGCGACGCCAGGTGGTCCCGGGTGTCGCCGACCGCTCGGCTGCGCACCTGGGCGCGGGTCACGTAGCGGTGCGCCGTGTGCTCGAGCGTGAAGCCGATGCCGCCGTGGTTCTGCACGTTGATCTGCGCGTTCGTGATCGCCGCGTTGGCCGCGACGGCACGGGCAGCGTGGGCGTGGAACGCCGCGTCGGGCTGACCGTCCAGCACGGCGAGCGCTGCGTAGCGCACGAGCGAGATGGCGGCCTCGGCGCGCACGGCCATGTCGGCGCAGCGGTGCTTGACCGCCTGGAACGCGCCGATCGGCGTGCCGAACTGCTCGCGGTCCTTCGCGTACTGCGTCGACTGCTCGGCGGTCGCCGCGGCGATGCCGGCGAGCTCGGCGGCGACGAGCACCGTGGCGCGCAGGCGCAGGCCGGACGCGTCGTCCAGGTGGACCAGCGCCGGGACGCCGCTGACGGTGCCGATCGCGATCGGCACGAGGCGGTCGAGCGAGGCCATCGGCTCGGCGGGCAGGTCGGACGCGGCGACGATGGAGGCGGCGTCGTCCACGAGCACGAGGACCAGGTCGGCTCCGCCGTGATCGATCACCCGGAAGGTCCCCGACACGGTCGCGCCGGCGCTGGCCGCCCCGGGGCCGTGGGGCTCGGCCAGGGCGATGAGCCGCTCGCCGGACAGGATGCCTGCGGCCAGCTCGCCGTCACCGGCGAGGGCGGCCAGGCGAGCGCCGAGCACGGTCGGCAGGAACGGTCCGGGCGTCGCGTGCGCACCGAGCTCGGTGAACAGCAGCGCCTCTTCGGCGAGCGTGTAGCCGACGCCGCCGAGCGACTCCGGCAGGCCGAGGCCGAACCAGCCGAGCTCGGCGCAGCGGGCCCACAGGTCGCGGTCCACGCCCGAGGCGGCGCCGTCGTGCGCTGCCAGGGCGTGCAGGTCGAAGCTCTTGTCGAGCTGCGTGCGGACGGTCGCGATGATCTCGTCCTGCTCGTCGGTGGGCAGTAGGTCCATCTCGTCCTCCTCAGGCCCGCGGCAGGCCGAGCACACGCTCGCCCACGATGTTGCGCTGGATGTCGGTCGTGCCGCCGCCGATGGTGTAGGCGAACGACTGCAGGTAGGGGCCGGTCCACACGCCCTCGCCGTCGACCGGCGTCAGGCGGAGCGCATCGGCGCCGATGATGTCGAGCGCCAGCTGGTACACCCGCTGGTGCAGCTCGCCGTGGAACAGTCGCACGATCGAGCCCTCGGGTCCGGGCACGCCGGTGCGGGCGTTGCGGGAGATGCCGGTGATGGTCATGGCGCGCAGCGCGTTGACCTCGGCACGGGCGACCGCCAGGCGGCGAGCCAGCTCCTCGTCCGCGATCGCGGGTCGCTTGCCGTCGGGGCCGGTGCGGGTCTTCGCCTCGTCGATGAGCCGCTCGACCGCGGCGGCGAGCTCGACCTGGTCGGCCATGAACGCAGTGCCGCGCTCGAAGCTCAGCGTCGACATGGCCGTCCGCCAGCCGTTGTTCAGTCCGCCGACGACGTTCTCCAGCGGGATGCGGACCTCGTCGTAGAAGACCTCGCAGAAGTCGGTGACGTGGCTCATCGTGCGGATCTCGCGGATCTCGATGCCCGGCGAGCGCATGTCGCAGATGACCCACGTGATGCCCTTGTGCTTCGGCGCATCGGGGTCGGTGCGCACGAGCAGCTCCTGCACGTCGGCGACGTGGGCGTAGCTGGTCCACGTCTTCTGGCCGGTGACGACGAGCTCGTCGCCGTCGATGACCGCCTTGGTGCTGAGCGAGCCCAGGTCCGACCCGGAGCCCGGCTCGGAGAAGCCCTGGCACCAGACCTGCTCGCCCTTGAGGATCGCCGGCAGGTAGGTGGACTTCTGCTCCTCGTCGCCGTTGACGATGATCGTCGGACCGCCGTGCAGGTTGCCGACGAAGGTGCACGAGTTGTTCAACGTGAACGGCGGGTTCGCCTTCGCGAACTCCTCGTACCAGATCATCTGCTGGATGTCGGTCAGGCCCCGCCCGCCGTACTCCTTCGGCCAGTTGATGCCGGCCCAGCCGCCGTCGTACAGCGTGCGCTGCCAGGCGAGGTCGAACGCCCGCATCTCCTGACCCTCGGGGGGTCGGGGCTCGGTGGGCAGGTTGTCGCGCAACCAGGTGCGGGCCTCCTCGCGGAAGGCCTGCTCCTCGGCGGTCAGGTCGAGGTTCATGGCGGCGACGCTAGCTGCACATCTGACGACCCGTCAGATGAACGGGCGGCGCTGCGCGGCCGGTGGGGCTCAGTCCTCGAGCGTGGCTTCGCAGGTCACCTGGTTGACGGCGTCACCGGCGGTGCCCGACGCGGTCCAGGTGCCCTCGCCGTCGACCAGGTCGACGCTCAGCTCCTGGGAGTCGACGTCGTCGTCGGTGGCCACGTCGACGAAGTCGACGTCCAGGCGCACCCGGTCGCCGTCGGCCTCGCTGATCGTTCCGCTGGCGGACAGGGTGCCGTCCGAGGCGATCTCGCAGGAGTCCACCGTGAGCTCGGCGTTCGAGCCGGAGCTCATGACGACGAGCGCGGCGACGATCGCACCGATGACGAGCAGCGCGACGACGAGCAGACCGATGACCAGGCCGGTGCGCTTCTTCCTGGGCTGCGGAGCGACCGCGGCTGGCGCGCCCGGTCCACCCGGGGTGCCGGGCGGCGGGAACGGCGGTGCTGTCGGGGGCGCTCCGGTCGGCGGACCGGCGGGTGCACCCCAACCGGTCGCGGGCGGCGCACCGATGGGAGCGCCGGGG
>JAFAFZ010000069.1 GCA_023423215.1 Actinomycetes bacterium | reverse complement strand
CAGTGGTCCAGCGCGGTGAGGCGGCTCTTCGGCAGGCGCAACGGCAGCAGCGACGGGTCGAGGCCCGCCACGGCGTCCCGGGCGCGCCGCTCGAGGTGGTCGACCAGCTCGTCGAGCAGCTGCGGATCGACCGGCGGCGGCGCGACGAGGTCGGAGAGCCACGCCGCGACCTGCACCCGCCCATCGTCCCAGACGCGTCGGACAGCGCCCGCAACCGTCGCTGGGGCGCGTGCCGTGTCGCGCCGGTTCGGGCCGATCCGGTCGGATCGATCGAACCAGGGCAGGTCGGGTCGTCCAACGACCACATCTGCCCTGGTTCGGTGGAAGGCGCAGGTCGATTCGGCCCGAGCCGGCGCGAGGACGCGCTCGACGACCGCTGCCGCGACCGATCCACGTGGACGAGGGTTGAACGGCAGGTGGACGGCTGGCACGATGCTCCTGCCCGACAGGGCGGCGCCCGCAGGGGCGGACGAGCGGATCGTGGGGCTGGCGACCGTTCCAGGCGTTGGGGGGATCACGATGGGGACACGGACCTGGGTACGCGCCGTGCTGGCGACGGCGACGATCGCCGTGACGGCGGTGGCCTGCTCGGTGGCACCGCCGCACAACAGCGGCGGCGGTGGCGTGGGCGGTGGCGAGGAGCCGACGACACCGGCGGGTGACGACGCGGTGCAGCTGAACGAGCTGCAGTTCATCGGCTCGCACAACAGCTACCACGTCGCCCCGGAGCCGCCCGTGCTCGGGTGGCTGTCCTTCCTGGCGAACGCGGTGCCCGACGTCGCCTCGGCGCTGGGTGACCCGCAGCAGCTGAACTACACGCACGCACCGCTCACGACCCAGCTCCAGCGCGGCATCCGCTCCTTCGAGCTCGACGTCGCCGCGGACCCGGCCGGTGGGACCTTCTCGCGACCGCTGCTCATCGAGCTGCTGGACCTGCCGGTGCAGCGGCCGACCGGCCTGGACCAGCCCGGCATGAAGGTCCTGCACATCCAGGACATCGACTGGCGCTCCACCTGCCCGACGCTGATCGGCTGCCTGGAGGAGCTGAAGGCGTGGTCCGACGACCAGCCGGACCACCTGCCGGTGATCATCAACGTCGAGCTCAAGGAGGACCGCCTGCCCGCGCCGTTCGACGCCACGCAGATCACGCCGTTCGACGCCGCGCAGCTCGACGCGCTGGACGCGGAGATCCGTTCGGTGCTCGGCGACCGGCTGATCACGCCCGACGACGTGCGCGGCGACGCCGCGGACCTGCGGACCGCGGTCACCACCGAGGGCTGGCCCACCGTGGCCGAGTCCCGCGGCCGGTTCCTCTTCTTCCTGGACAACGCGGACGTGCGCGGCCGCTACCTGGAGGGCCACCCGTCGCTGGCCGGCCGGGTCCTGTTCACGAGCTCCGGCGAGGGCGAGCCGGACGGCGCGGTCGTCAAGGAGAACGAGCCGGGCGACGGGTCCCGGCTGCGCTCGCTGGTCGAGCAGGGCTACCTGGTGCGCACTCGGGCCGACGCGGACGTCGTGTCCCCCGATCCGGCCGAGCGGGACGTCGCGCTGGCGTCCGGTGCCCAGATCGTCCACACCGACTTCCCGCCCGGCGAGTCGGCGGTCGGGTCCGGCTACGTGGTCACGTTCGGCACCCGGGTGGCGGCGCGCTGCAACCCGGTGCTGACCACCGCCCAGAGCTGCGCTCCGGCGGTCGCGGTCGAGTCCCCCTGACCGGCCGCCGGGCCCCGTTGGTGCACCGGCCACCGGACGGCCAGGTGCAATTCATGAACGTCGATCAGGTTTTTCTGGAGAGCGTCCTCAGCATCCTGTACCGTGACTCGGGTCACCGATCGGCTGGACGGTGACGTCGGCGAAACCGAGGGGCCCGCGCACGACCGTGGCGCCCTGCGGACCAGATGGGGCGACGCAGGATCGTGACGCCCACCAGGAGGGCTTCCAGATGACCAGAACTCGATCGTGGGTGGTCGGTGCTGTCGCGATGCTCGGGGTCATGGGCCTCGCCGCCGCATGTGCGCCGCAGGCTCCGGACGGCGGTGTCGCCTCCACCAACTGGGCCTTCAAGGGCACCAGCGTGAAGGTGAACTCCAGCCAGGACGCGGTCTACGACCCGATCTTCGGCGCCTGCATCAGCTTCGCCGGCTGCAAGGACGAGCCGTACCTGCTCAACATCGGCTTCCGCGTGAAGATCGGCGTGCCGAACTCGGCGCAGACCTTCGTCGTGAACCCCCGCTCCGACGCCCCCGAGGACGTCGCCCCGGGCCAGACCGTCAACGTGCTCGGCACCGCTGCGGAGTCGAAGACGACCTTCGCCGGTGTGAAGCCGATGGACGTCCTGGACCTGGCGAACTCGAACAACAAGCTCGAGATCGTCGGCACCTACGTGTGGTCCTCGGAAGAGGACCAGGTCGGCAACGGCGTCGGCGCCGATGCGGTGGCCGGTCTGCTGAAGGACGGCCTGAACGCCACCCTCGCCCAGCAGGACCTGACGAACCTGGACGCCAGCTTCATCATCGACCTGGTGCTGGACAACATCGGTGGTGCGCTCGGCATCGTCGCCCAGAACATCCCGCTGCTCGGCCTCGGTGACGACATCCTCGGTGGCGGCATGTACGTCGGCATCGCCGCTCGCGGCACGCTCGGCTCGGCCATCGACGCCCTGCTCGGCTCGACGACCTTCCCGAACATCGAGATCCCCGTGGTCAACCTCCCGCCGGACATCAACGGTGGCGGCCTCTACACGATGACCGGTGCGAAGGGCTTCTCGCAGACCTTCGTCGGCGCCGGCGGCTCGCACACCTGGACGATGGAGGCGGGCCCCGCCTGACGATCACGTCCTGATGGGGCGATCCTCCACGGTCCGCCGAGGGGATGGCCAGACGACGGTGGCCCAGGTTGCG
>JAFAFZ010000017.1 GCA_023423215.1 Actinomycetes bacterium | reverse complement strand
CGTCACCGCGGAAGGTGCGGCAGGTGCGGGAGCCGCTGCGGCAGCCGGTGCCGGGGCGGTCGGCGCAGGGCTCTGGACGGCGGGTGCCGGGGAGGACGCGGCGCCGGTCGGGCGGTAGCCGCGGAAGAACTCCTGCCACGTCTCGGACACCGAGGACGGGTCGTTGCGGTACTGCTCGTACATCTCCTCGACCAACCAGGCGTTGGGTCCAAGAGGTTCGGGGGGTTGCTCATCGGCCACGTCGCGAGCCTACCGGCAGGTGCAGGGGTGTCAGGTGACGGCCACGGCGCCCGTGGGCCGCTCGAGCAGCACCTAGATTCGGCGTCGTGCTGGTCGCCACCTGGAACGTCAACTCGCTGAACGCCCGTCAACCGCGGGTCGAGGAGTGGCTCGAGCAGATGCAGCCGGACGTGCTGTGCATGCAGGAGACCAAGATGAGCGACGCGCAGTTCCCGGCGCTCGACTTCCAGCGCCTCGGCTACGAGAGCGTGCACTTCGGCCAGGGTCGCTGGAACGGCGTCGCCATCCTGTCCCGGGTCGGCCTCGAGGATCCCGTGTTCGGCTTCGACGACGGCCGGGACCCCGACGTGGACGCCCGCATCGTCTGGGCGACCTGCGCCGGCGTGCGCATCTGCTCGGTCTACGTGCCGAACGGCCGTGAGCTGACCAACGACCACTACACCTACAAGCTCGACTGGCTCGGACGGCTGCGCGCCCACCTGGATGCGCACCACGGCCCCGACGAGCCGCTCGTCGTGATGGGCGACTGGAACGTCGCACCGACCGACCTGGACGTGTGGGATCCGGCGGCGTTCGTCGGCTCGACCCACGTCAGCCAGCCGGAGCGCGACGCCATCGACCACGTCAAGGACTGGGGACTGGTCGACACCCTGCGCGACCGCTACCCCGAGGCCGGCATCTACTCGTACTGGGACTACCGCAACGGGGACTTCCACAAGAAGCGCGGCATGCGCATCGACTACCTGCTGTCCTCCAGGGCGCTCGCCGCGCAGGTGAGCGCGGACCTGATCGACCGCAACGCACGCAAGGGCTCGAAGCCGTCGGACCACGCGCCCGTGCTGGCGCTGTTCGACCGCTGAGCCGCCACCGCCACCGGCACCGAGGAGCGACGTGAGCGAGCAGACGACCGACGGATCCGCAGCGGCGCAGGGCGACGGCCCGACCTCGCACGTGACGCCGCGCATCGAGGGCCTGCGACGGCTCGAGGTGACGCCGCGCCGCCAGGAGGGACGGCGACTGGCCGCCGCGATGCGCGAGGTGATCGACCTGCTGGTGTCGACGACCGCGGGCGAGGCCGAGCTGGCCGCGGCGGCCGACGACCTCGAGGAGCTGGCCGCGACGCTGCGGGCGCTCCCGACCGGCCAGACCTACCTCGGCTTCTCCGAGGCCGCGAACGCGGGCCAGGAGCTCGGTGGCCTGCAGCCCGGTGACCCCGAGTGGTACGCGTTCTTCGACCACAGCCCGTTCATCGGTCTGGCCAACCCGCTCTCCCCGCCGGTCGAGCTCGAGTACGCAGGTGACCGGGTCCGCGGGACGGTCACGTTCGGCTCGGCGTACGAAGGGCCGCCCGGCTGCGTGCACGGCGGCTACGTCGCCGCGGTCTTCGACGAGCTGCTGGGTTCCACGCAGTCGCTCTCGGGGGACCAGGGCATGACCGCCCACCTCGGCATCGACTACCGGCGACCCACCCCGCTGCACCGGCCGCTCACGCTCGAGGGGTGGTTCGAGCGACGCGAGGGTCGCAAGATCTACTGCCGGGCGACGATCCACGCCGGCGACGAGCTCACCGCCGAGGCCGACGGGCTCTTCGTCGCCTTCGACCGGGCGAAGTTCACCGCGCTGCTGGCCGAGCGCAACCGCACGGACTGATCCGGTTCGATCCGAGCCGGTCCGCCCCGGTGCCCCGTCGTGCCGCCCCGGTCAGCTCGGGTGCTCGGCGACGATGCGCAGCACGTCCTCGCCGAAGCGCTGCGCCTTCACCGCCCCGATGCCCGGCACCTTCAGCAGGGCCGACCGTGAGCGCGGCCGCTGCTCGGTCAGCGCGATGAGCGTCGCGTCGTTGAAGATGACGAAGGCGGCGACGTCGGCCTCCTTCGCCTGGGTGCGGCGCCACTCGCGCAGCGCCTCGAACAGCTCCTTGTCGGGACCCGAGGTCGGCGCGCCGGGGCGGGGGATGGACGCACGAGCTGCCCGTGCCCGGGCGGCGCCGTCCGCACGGGGCACCTCGGGTGCCTTCGCGCCGACGGTGGTGGCGATGGTCGAGAGCCACGGCGAGGGCGTGCGCTTCAGGGTGCGCGAGCCGAAGGCGCGGTGGCGCGCCCAGGTGCAGTGCAGCTCGTCGCGGGCGCGGGTCAGCGCGACGTAGAGCAGCCGCCGCTCCTCTTCCAGGTCGTCCGGCTCGTCCTTCGCGTGGTGGATCGGCACGAAGCCGTCCTCGAGGCCGGCGACGTGCACGATCGACCACTCGAGGCCCTTCGCCGCGTGGAAGGTGACGATCTCGACCGAGTCGCCGCCGGCGCGGTCCTCGCCGCGCAGCGCGGAGGACAGCCACGAGACGAACCCGACGGTGCCGCCGGTCGGGTCCAGCACCAGGTACTCGCGGCCGAGCCGCACCAGCTCGGCCAGGTTCGCCGCACGTTCGGCCGAGTGGCCGCCGCTGCCGCGGGACGGAGCCGGATCAGCGGTGACCTCGTCCGCCGGCGGTGCCGCCGGTGGCGTCGGGGCGACCGCGCCCCCGTCGGGCC
>JAFAFZ010000600.1 GCA_023423215.1 Actinomycetes bacterium | reverse complement strand
GCGGGAGGCCGTGTGCGTGCTCAGGCTGGCGTCAGGGCGCGACCGTGGTCTCGGTCCCGGCCATGCCCTCCATGTCCTCCATGGCGCCGGGGCAGTTGGTCGCCACGGCACCGAAGTAGGTCGTCAGCGCGTCCGTGGCACCCGGGGCGGCGAACGGGTCGGCCTCGGAGCTGTTGATCCACTCCGGGTCGTAGTCGTTCTGCTCGGCCTGCAGCCCGAACTCCTCGATCGAGTTGCGCAGGGTGTCGGCCTCGGTCGCGAACTCCGGCGGGGCGGAGTCGGCGATGGCGACGAAGAGCTGCTCGATGAGGCCGACGGCCGACTTCACCTGGTTCTGGGTGCTCGGATCGGGCAGGTCGACGCCGTCCATGCTGTTCAGGACGTCGAAGAGGGCGCAGGAGTCGGTGCCCGCCGCGGTGATCTCGTCCGAGACGACGCTGATGGCCTCGTCGAACTCCTCGTCGCTGACCTCGTCGGAGCCGGAGTCCTCGTCGTCGGAGGCGCCCGCCTCGGTGGTGGTCGTCTCCTTCTTGGTGGTGGTCGTCTCGTCGGCGGCATCGTCGCTGCCGCCGCACGCGCCGGCGAAGAGCCCGAGGGTCGCCAGCAGCAGCGCGCTGATCGTGAGTCGCTTCATCATGGGGTCGCTTCCGTTCCTGGATGCCGCGCGGGTCGCCGCGCCGCGTCTGATGGGACGGGTCAGCGTACCGGCGTCCGCGGCGAGACCCTCGGACCGCCGGCCGGGCGGCCGGGGCACGTGCCGGGGCCCGCACGTTTCGACCGGCCCGGGCGCGGCGTCTACCGTTCCGGATCTGACGACCCATCAGATTCCGGGTCGTCGCGCCATCGCCGCGGCACGCATCCTCGTGTCGCCCCACCACGAAGGGGGACCCGGTGTCCGGACCGGACAAGCGTTGCACCACCGACGACGTCGTCGCCGAACTGCGATCGGGCATGACGATCGGCATCGGGGGGTGGGGGAGCCGTCGCAAGCCCATGTCGCTGGTGCGGGCGATCCTCCGCTCGGACCTGACCGACCTGACGGTGGTCAGCTACGGCGGTCCCGACGTCGGCCTGCTCTGCCGTGCCGGCAAGGTGCGCAAGGTCGTCTCGGGGTTCGTGTCGCTCGACTCGATCCCCCTCGAGCCGCACTACCAGGCCGCCCGCCAGAACGGCACGATCGAGGCCGCGGAGTGGGACGAGGGCATGCTGCTGCTCGGCCTGCAGGCGGCCGCCTGGCGGGTGCCCTTCCTGCCGACCCGCGCCGGGCTCGGTTCGGACGTCCCGAAGCTGATGGGCGACCTGCGCACCGTGACCTCTCCCTACGAGACGGTCTCGGACGCAGGGACCGAGCACGAGGAGCTGCTGGCGGTCCCCGCCCTGGAGCTGGACGCAGCGCTCGTGCACCAGCACCGCGCGGACGCCTCGGGCAACGCGGCGTGGCTGGGCGAGGACCCGTTCATGGACGACCTGTTCGTGCGCGCGGCCGAGCGGGCCTTCGTGTCGACCGAGCAGGTGATCGAGACCGAGGAGCTCGCGTCGGTGGCCGACGTGACGCACCTGCGCGTCTCCCGCATGGACGTCACCGGCGTCATCGAGTCCCCGAACGGCGCGCACTTCACCGAGTGCCCCCCGGACTACGGCCGCGACGAGGCGTTCCAGAAGCGCTACGCCGCCACCGCGAAGTCGGACGAGGCGTGGGACGAGTTCCGCACGGACTTCCTCGACCTGGACGAGGAGGGCTACCAGGCCAAGATCGAGGAGCTGCAGGCATGACCACCGACGTGACCCGCGCGGACATCTGCGCCGTCGCCATCGCCGAGGCCTTCCGCGGCGACGGCGAGCGCCTGTGCAACCCGATCGGCAACCTCCCGCTCATCGGCGGTCGACTGGCGGCCGCGACCTTCGAGCCGCACCTGGCGCTGACCGACGGCTACTACACGCTGATGGACCCGCAGTCGCCGGACGCGGTCCCGCCGATCGCGCTGCCCGAGGCCGAGCGCCTGGCTCAGCGCACCGTGGCGCACTGGAACCCGTACCGCGAGATGTTCGGCCTGCTCTGGCAGGGCAAGCGCCACGTGATGATGGGCGCGACCCAGGTCGACCGCTTCGGCAACCAGAACATCGCGGCCATCGGCGAGTGGGCGCAGCCCCGCCGCCAGCTGCTCGGCTTCCGCGGCGCTCCGGGCAACACGATCAACCACACGACCAGCTACTGGGTGCCGAACCACTCGCCCCGCGTGTTCGTCGAGGCCGTCGACGTGGTCTGCGGCATCGGCTACGACCGCGCTGCACAGCTCGGTCCGGTCGCCGCCCGCTTCCACGAGGTGCGGCGCGTCGTGTCGAACCTCGGCGTCTTCGACTTCGAGGCGACCGGCGACGACGGCGTGCCGGTCATGCGCCTGCGTTCGGTGCACCCCGGCGTGACGGTCGCCGAGGTCGTCGAGGCGACCGGGTTCGACCTGGTCGTCCCGGACGACGTCGAGGAGTCGCGCCTGCCCACGCCCGACGAGCTCGAGCAGATCCAGCGCCTGGATCCGCGCGAGCTCCGCCTGGCCGAGGTCCCGGCGTCGTGAGCGACGCGCCCGGCACCCGCCACGCCGCGCTGCGCACGCCCGCGTGCGAGCTGTTCGGCGTCGAGCTGCCCATCGTGCAGACCGGCATGGGCTGGGTGTCGGGGGCGCAGCTGACCGCGGCGACCTCGTCGGCCGGCGGCCTCGGCATCCTGGCCTCGGCGACGATGACGCTGGACGAGCTGCGCGCTGCGATCGCCAAGGTGAAGGCCCGCACGGACAAGCCCTTCGGCGTGAACCTGCTGCCGAACCAGACCGACGCGGCGCAGCGCATCGCTCTGATCATCTCCGAGGGCGTGCCGGTGGCGAGCTTCGCCGCCGCCCCCAAGCCGGACCAGGTCGCTCAGCTGAACGACGCCGGCGTCGTCACCGTCGTGACGGTCGGCGCGAAGCGCCACGCCGAGAAGGTCGCGGCGATCGGCGTGAAGGCCGTCATCGCGCAGGGCGGCGAGGGCGGCGGCCACACCGGCACCATCCCGACGTCGCTGCTGCTGCCCCAGGTGGCGGACGGCGTCGCCGGATCCGACGTCGTCGTGCTGGGCGCCGGCGGCTTCTTCGACGGACGCGGCCTGGTCGCTGCGCTGGCCTACGGCGCGCACGGCATCGCGATGGGCACACGCTTCCTAATGACGGCCGAGAGCCAGGTGCCCGACGGCATCACGAAGATCTACCTGGACACCCCGCTGACCGGCACCGTCGTGACCTCGGCGATCGACGGCGCGCCCCAGCGCGTGATACGCACGGCGATGATCGACGCGCTCGAGAAGTCACCCGGTCTGCTGCGCTTCCCGCGCGCCGCCGGCAACGCGCTCAAGTTCGGACGTCAGGCCGGCGTGTCCCTCCCGGCGCTCGCGAAGACCGGCCTGGAGATGCGCCGCGACCAGGAGCTGACCTGGGCGCAGATGGCCCTGGCCGCGAACGCCCCGATGATGACGAAGGCGGCGATGGTCGACGGCGACCCCGAGGTCGGCATCCTGCCGACGGGTCAGGTGGTCGGCGCGATCGAGGACCTGCCTCCGGTCGCGGAGCTGCTGGCCCGCGTCATGGACGAGGCCGACGCGACGCTCTCCCGCCTGGGCGGCTGAGACGGTCGCGAGCGCTCACGCCGTGGGCGATCCCTCGCGGCTCGGGGCGCGGGTGAAGCCGAGCTCGTCGAACGGCACGGCACGCGAGTACCACCATCCCTGCGCCCGGTCGCAGCCGAGGTCGCGCAGCAGCTCGGCCTGGGCCTCGGTCTCGACGCCCTCGGCGATGGTGTGCAGCCCCAGGTTGCGCGCCAGGCCCAGGATGGCCCGCGTGATGACGACGGCGTCGACGTCGACCTCGAGCCGGTCGATGAACGACTTGTCGATCTTCAGCTTGTCCGCCGGGTAGGTGCCGAGCTGGCGCAGCGACGAGTTGCCGGTGCCGAAGTCGTCGATCGCGAGCGATACGCCGAGCGCACGAAGCTCGTCGATCGTGCGACGGATGGTGTCGTCGACGACGACGTCCTCGGTGATCTCGATGACCAGCGCGGCGGCGGGCAGTCCGTGCGCGTCGAGTGCGTGCCGGACGCGTTCGACGACGCCGCGGTCGGTCAGCTCGGTGGTCGACAGGTTCACCGCGACGGTGACCGGGCGTTGCGCGACGACCGGTGCGAAGTCGGCGCACACCCGCATCAGCGTGCGCTCGCCGATCGCCCCGAGCAGACCGCTGGCGGTCGCCTCGGCCAGGAACGCGTCGGGCGTCAGCAGGCCCCGCTCGGGATGCTCCCAGCGCAGCAGCGCCTCGACGCCGGTGATCCGCCCCGTCGCCAGCTCGACGACCGGCTGGTAGTGGACCCGGAACTCGTCCGCCTCGAGCGCCCGGCGCAGCTCGGGCTCCAGATCGATCTGGCGTCGTGCCGCGTCGTCCGCACACGGGTCGTAGGTGGTGGCGCGGCGTCGGCCCTCGGCCTTCGCGCGGTAGAGCGCGACGTCCGCGCGGCGCAGCAGCTCGGCAGCGTCGATGCCCGGCTCCGCCGCCGCGATGCCGACGCTGGCCGACGGTCGGATCGCGACGCCGTCGATGCGGGTGGGCCGGCACGCCTCGCGCAGCAGCTCGTCGCCCAGGCCCTGCGCGGCGGCAGCGGCCGGCAGGTCGTCGACCAGCACCACGAACTCGTCGCCACCGAAGCGGGTGACCTGGTGCCCGACCGCGTCCAGCCGGCGTGCGAGCACGCCCAGCAGCTCGTCGCCGGCGTGGTGGCCGAGCGAGTCGTTGACCGCCTTCAGGTGGTCCAGGTCGACGAAGCACAGCGCGGCGTGGCGCCGGGTCGCCGCGGCGTCGCGCAGTGCCCGGTCGATCCGCTCGGTCAGTCCGGAGCGGTTCGGCAGGTCGGTCAAGCCGTCGTGGGTCGCCTGCCGCTCCAGGCGGTCGACCGTCGCGCGCAGCGATCGGCCGAGCTCGCGGTTGTCGCGCAGCGTGAGGGACTGCCGGGTCAGGACCATCGCGATGACGACCGTGACGAGCAGTCCGGCGGTCGGGTCGACGTGGCCGCGGGCGATGCCGTCGGCGACGAGCGCGACGCCCGCCACGACGGCCGCCATGGCGGGTG
Organism: Actinomycetes bacterium; assembly: GCA_023423215.1. Taxonomy (GTDB): domain Bacteria; phylum Actinomycetota; class Acidimicrobiia; order Acidimicrobiales; family Microtrichaceae; genus JAFAFZ01. The sequence continues at coordinate 4,822 of JAFAFZ010000600.1, read as the reverse complement.
CGACGCCGAGGCGCTCGGCGAGGACCCGCTCGTCGATCGGGCGCAGCGACAGCGAGGACCGGCCGCCGGCGATCCACCCCGCGGCGGCGATGGCCGCGATGCCCAGCACCAGGGGCACGTCCGGGATCAGCGGCAGGCGATCGCCCCGCACGCTGCGCAGCACCAGGTGCAGGCTGTCGCCGATGGCCAGCGCCGCGTACGCGAACGCGAGCAGCAGCGCGGCCTGCTGGTCGCCGCTGCCGCGGCGAGATCGGGCGACCATCCAGAGGCAGGCGACGATGCCGCCGATCTCGATGCTCGGGTAGAGCATCGAGAACAGGGTGAACTCGAGGTCCTGGGTGCTCTCGTAGAGCTGGCGGCCACTGATGAACCAGACCATCAGGGCGCCGGTGGCACCGACGATCATCGAGTCGACCAGGGCGCGCAGGCGTTCCGCCGGCGGGCCGAGCAGCGGGTGCCACACCACCGCGACGGCGATGGCGATGACCGAGACGAGGTAGCCGAGCTCGCCGAGGCGGCCGAGCCGCAACGGCACGACGTTCGACAGGATGAGCACCCACACCGCCGATCCGGCCGACCACGCGGCCAGCCCGAGCGCGATGAGGCGGGTCGCCCGGCGTTGGGTGGAGTCGGTGGTCCTGCTGGCGTCGGCGACGACGACCGCCGCGACGCCGGCGACGATCGTGGTGCACAGCGCGCCGATGCGCAGGGCCTGCTGCTCGCTCACGCGGCCGGGCAGTCCCGTGAGCGCCATCCCGGCGATCACCGCCGAGCCGCAGAGCACGGCGGCGGCGATCGCGACCCAGGCCATCGTCACCATGTGCGTGCCGGAGCCCGCCCGCAGCTGCGACACCATCTGCTCGACCCCGATCACGGGCGGCTCGTCGCCGGGCCGCAGCGGGCGGTCGGGGCGCTCCGGCTGCTCGTCGTCGAACGCGGCCGTCACGACCGGCCCTCGGCGGTCGCCGGGTCGAGCCGGCGCACGGCGTCCAGGTCGAGCTCGTCCGGCTCGGTCGTGTGCGCCGTCCCGTCGGTCCACCGCTGCGGCTCGGACCAGGTGTCGACGAGCTGTGCGCGCGTGACGGGCTCGCCGAAGCGGCGGCCGGTGCCGTAGGCGCACCCCGCGTCCACCAGCATCCGGACCTGCAGGTCCTCGTGGATGCCGCCGGCCGCGAGCTCGAGTCCGAGGTCCGAGGTCAGCCCGGCGACGGCGTGCACGATGATCGTGTCGTCGCGCCGCCGACCGAGCCCCTCGACGAAGGACGCGTCGACCTCGATCGTCGAGGCGGGGTAGTGCGAGAGCTGGATGAGCGACGACGGCCCGGTGCCGAAGCCCGTCACCGTCAGGTGCACGCCGGCGTCCGAGAGCTGGCGCACCACGCCGAGCGCGGTCTCGTCGACGATCGTGTCCTCGCTGACCCGCACGCGCAGCGCGCCGGGTGCGGCGTCGACGACCCGCAGCGTCTCGACGACGCGCTCGACCAGCCCGGGGTGCACGACCTCGGCGCGGCTCAGGTCGAACGCCACCCACAGGTCGGGTCGATCGGACGTCGCGACGGTGCGACAGGTGGGCGCGACCTCGTCCAGCAGGACGTCGTCGAGCGCGCGCAGCAGCCCGCCCTCGATCGCCGCGGGCAGGAACGCGTCCGCGTCGAGCAGGCCGTGGCGCGGCGAGCGCCACCGCAACGTGCAGACCAGTCCGACCGTCGCGCCGGTCGACAGCTCGACGACCGGCTGGTGGTGCAGCTCCATCTCGCGGCGTTCGATCGCCAGGTCGAGCCCCTGCTGCAGCTCGAGCCGTTCGTCCGCACGCGCCTGGAGCGACGGCTCGTAGCGGGCCCAGCGTGCACGCCCGAGCTCCTTGGCCCGGTACAGCGCCAGGTCGGCCCGCTGGAGCATCGCGCCGGGGGTGTCGGCCGAACGGTCCAGCCCGTCGACGCGCACCTCGCTGCGCGCCAGGCCGATGCTGGCGGTCACGACGAGCTCGAGGTCCTCGATCGTGAACACGGGTTCGAGCGCCCGGACCACGGCGTCGGCCAGGGCCTCGGCGCGCTCGCGGTCCAGGTCCGTGCGAACGGCCACGAACTCGTCGCCGCCGACGCGGTACACATCGGAGCCGGTCGTGTGGACGAGCCGGCGGGCGACCGCGACCAGCAGCTCGTCACCGACGTGGTGGCCGAGGCCGTCGTTGATGCGCTTGAAGTGGTCGATGTCGATGTAGAAGAGCGAGACGCCCGGCGCCTCGGGAACCCGTGCGGCCTCGGCCAGCCCGGCGCGGAGCCGTGCGTCCAGGCCGAGTCGGTTGCCGAGTCCGGTCAGCGCGTCGGTTCGTGCCTCGTGGTAGAGCCGGTCCGCGGTGTCGCGCAGGGAACGGGTGAGCGTGCGCTGCTCGAGCTCGAGCTGCGCCAGCCGCACGATGGCCAGCGAGATCAGCGCGGCGCCGAGCAGGATCGTGACGATGCTGAACGCCCGGTAGACCTGCTGGTGCACCGCCAGCGCGACGAGTGCGCCCAGCGTCGCCAGCTCGGCGACCGCGGGACGGTCCCTCCGGCGTCGGCCGGTCGCGCCGTCGCCGCGGGGCGGTGCGACCATCGGCGGTCCGGTCAGGCGGTGCGCCGCGACGACCGTGCACACCAGGCCGACGACGTAGAACGCATCCGCTGCGCGGGCCATCTCGGAGTAGCCGCCGAGCGGGGCGACGGCGAAGACCAGGTCGCCGATGGACGCGCACACGACGGCCACCACGGTGGGGCGGATCTCGCCGCGCACGTCCGGGCGGCAGCGCGCCAGGGTGCCCATCGCCAGCAGCAGCACGACGACGTTGAGCGCGGCGTAGAGCCCCGCGCTCGTCTCGGCGGTCGGGTTGCCGGTGGCCTCGTCGACCCGCTGCAGGAGCGAGCTGACGGGCAGGGCCCAGAGCACGCATGCGGCCGCCACCATCATGATCGCCGTGTCGATGTTGCGGACGGGCGCCGAGCGGTTGGCCGAGGGCGGCAGTGCGACGAGTCCGGCCAGCACGCAGAGGTTCGACACCAGGAACACGCCGTCCCACAGCAGGGAGTCGGCCTGGTGGCCCTGCACCGAGGTGGCCGCGGTCCACCCGACGCTGGCGACGAAGTACGCCGCCATGCCGGCGCCGATGCAGGTCCACGCCGTGCGGCCACGCCCGCGCATCGTGGGCACGGTCCGCAGGATGAGCCACCCGGCGGCGAAGGCGAGCGCGGACTGGATGGTCGCGGCGCCGAGCACCATCGCCTGGTCGGACAGCGGCGTACCGAGGTGGTGCACGACGGCCGGCCCCTCGAACGCGAGGACCCAGACGGCGACGACCAGGGCGAACAGCCGCCACCCGGCGATGCCCTGCGGCGTGCCGCGGTCGACCCCACGTGCGTGCGTGGAGGCGCCGCGCACGCTCGGGTGGATCGGGTTGCGGGAGGTCGTCAACGGGGGCGCGCCTGGGTCGAGGGGAGGTCACCTCCACATCGGCGGCAACCGCGGTCCGATGAACCTTTGACGGAGGTTCGGGCCGTTCGGACCGGGTCGCCGCTGGGTGGCCGTCCGCCCGGATCTGACGGGTCGTCAGGTCCCGCGCCAGACTGGGAGGCGAGTGCTCCGCGCTGCAGCGCCGCAGCTGCGGGCACCGCCACCCGGTCGCAGCAGAGGGGAGCAGGTCCGTGGACCTGACGTGGAGTGAGTCCGAGACGGCCTTCCGTGAAGAGGCCCGCACCTGGCTCGAGGCCAACGTGCCCAGCCCGGCCCTGCCGTCGGGCGACACCAAGGAGGGCTTCGCGCTCCACCTGGAGTGGGAGCACCTGCTGCACCGCGACCGCTGGGCGGTGGTGTCCTGGCCCGAGGAGTACGGCGGGCGCGGGGCGTCGCTGTGGGAGTGGCTGATCTTCGAGGAGGAGTACTACCGGGTCGGCGGTCCTCAGCGGGTCACCCAGAACGGCATCTTCCTGCTCGCCCCGACGATCTTCGAGTTCGGCACCCAGGCCCAGCAGGACCACTACCTGCCCCGCATGTCCGCCGCGGTCGACCTGTGGTGCCAGGGCTGGTCCGAGCCGAACGCCGGGTCCGACCTGGCCGGGGTGCGCTCGAAGGCGACCCGTGACGACGAGGCCGGCGGTTGGCGGCTGTCGGGTCAGAAGACGTGGACGACCCGCGGCGCCTTCTGCAACTACCTGTTCGGCCTGTTCCGCACGGACCCCGCGTCCGAGCGCCACAAGGGCCTGACGTACTTCATGGTCCCCCTCGACGCCGAGGGCGTGACCGTGCGCGGCTGCGGCCGGCTCGACGGCGACGAGGGCTTCGCCGAGGTCTTCTTCGACGACGCGTTCATCCCCGACGACGACGGCTCCGTCGACGGCATGCTGCGCGGCGGCATCCTCGGTGCGGTCGACGGCGGCTGGGGCGTCGCGATGGCGACGACCTCGTCCGAGCGTGGCCTGACCCTGCGCTCGCCCGGCCGCTTCCAGGCCACCGCGACCCGCCTGGTCGACCTGGCCCGCGAGCGTGCCGGCGCGGGGCTGAGCGACATCGTCGCGGACAAGGTCGTCGACGCGTGGATCGACGCCGAGGCGTACGCGCTCTACACGCTGAGCGACGTGTCCGGCATCGTCGAGGGCCGCTCGCCCGGCGCACGCTCGTCGTACAACAAGATCTTCTGGTCCGAGCTCGACGTGCGCCTGCACCAGGTCGCGCTCGACCTGCTGGGCCCGGAGGCCGAGCTCGACGGGCCGTGGATGAAGGGCTACGAGTTCGCCCTGTCCGGCCCGATCTACGCCGGCACGAACGAGATCCAGCGCAACATCGTCGCCGAGCG
>JAFAFZ010000559.1 GCA_023423215.1 Actinomycetes bacterium | reverse complement strand
GCTACTTCTTCGCCGAGGGCACGCCGGTCGACCCCTTCCTGGACGAGGCGCGCGTCGAGGAGCTGCGCTCGGCGTGGGTCGACGCGGTGCTCGAGCACCCGATCGCCTACCTGCGCACCCGGCTCTCCTACACCTGGGCGCTGCTCGGTCTCTCTGCCCCGCACCCGCAGGGCAGCGTGAACGACGGGGGCTCCCGTCCCGAGACCTTCGCCATGGAGTGCCCCCTGCGGGACCGCTACGACGCGAACCTGTACGAGGACGTGTTCGGCGCGCTGCAGCGGGTCGAGCGCACGAACGTCTGGCGCGGCTGGGTCTTCACGCTGGTCCTGGTGGGCGCCGCGCTGGCGGCCGGCTGGACCCGCGTCGCCGAGGCGCGGGCCCTGCTGGTCGGAGGCGTGCTGTCGCTCGCGGGCCTGGCGCTGGTCGGCATCAGCCCGGTGTTCCGCTACTCGTGGTTCACCGCCGTCTGCGCGCTCATCGCGGTCGCGCTCGCGCTCAGCCGGGTGCCGCAGCTCGCCCGCCGGGACGACGGCGACCCTCCCGAGCCGGCCGAGGAGGACCCTGCGGACGCCGGTCCCACGGCGGATCGGGTGACGACGTGAGCCTGTCCTCGGCGGGACTCGCCGGGCGCCTAGCATCGGACCCGACCCGCGAGCCCGTGGGGAGCGCGACCAGGAGTACACGCCACCGATGGAACTGTCGATCGTGATGCCGTGCCTCGACGAGGCCGAGACCCTCGAGGTCTGCATCCGCAAGGCCCAGGGCTACCTGGACCGCAGCGGGGTGCAGGGCGAGGTCGTGATCGCGGACAACGGCAGCACCGACGGCAGCCAGGACATCGCCCTGCGCTGCGGCGCCCGGGTCGTCAACGTCCCCGAGAAGGGCTACGGCGCGGCGCTCATCGGCGGCATCGCGGCGGCCGAGGGCACCTACGTCATCATGGGCGACGCGGACGACAGCTACGACTTCGAGCACCTGGATCCGTTCGTCGAGCACCTGCGCGCCGGTGCGGACCTGGTGATGGGCAACCGCTTCGCCGGCGGCATCGCGCCGGACGCCATGCCGCCGCTGCACCGCTACCTCGGCAACCCGGTGCTCAGCTTCGTCGGCCGCCTGTTCTTCCGCAGCGACATCCGGGACTTCCACTGCGGCCTGCGCGGCTTCCGGCGGGACTCCATCCAGGCGCTCGGGCTGTGCTCGACCGGCATGGAGTTCGCCAGCGAGATGGTCGTGAAGGCGACGCTGTCCGGCCTGCGCATCGACGAGGTGCCGACCACCCTCAGCCCCGACGGCCGCTCGCGTCCGCCGCACCTGCGCAGCTGGCGCGACGGCTGGCGCCACCTGCGCTTCCTGATGCTCTTCAGCCCACGCTGGCTCTTCTTCTACCCGGGCCTGCTGCTGCTCACGATCGGCCTGCTGCTCGGCTTGGCCCTCGCGATCGGCCCGATCGAGCTCGGCACCGTGCAGCTCGACGTGTCGACGATGGTCGTCGCGTCCGGCCTGGCCATCATCGGCTACCAGTCGATCTGGTTCGCGGTCCTCTCCAAGTCCTTCGCCAGTCGTGAGGGCCTGCTGCCCATGGACGTGCGCGTCGAGCGCTTCCGCAAGCTCTTCCCGCTCGAGAAGGCGCTCGGTGTCGCCGCCGTCGCGGTGCTCGTCGGCCTGATCGGCCTGGTCGTGGCCAGCGTCCAGTGGGACTTCTCGCCCCAGGACGCCCGCCAGAGCCTGAGGGTCGTGGTCCCGTCCATGACCGTGCTCATCCTCGGCGTGCAGACCGGCCTGTCGAGCCTGCTGCTCAGCGTGCTGTCGCTGCCCTCCACCAGGGTCCAGCCGGCCGGGCTCGTGCGCACGCCCGTGTCGTGAGCGCCGGACCCCCGTCCGGCCCCACCCGTCGCCCCACCTGAACGGAGAACCCGTTGAAGCTCCTGGACCGCACCCTTCGTGACTGGCGCATCGCCCGCGCCACCTCGCAGATCCCGCCCGGCGCGGAGGTGCTCGACATCGGCTGCCACGACGGGGCGCTGTTCCGCTCGCTCGGCCCGGCCCTGCGGCGTGGTGTCGGGATGGACGCGGACCTGGTGGGCGAGCTCGAGGGCGAGCGCTACCACCTGTACCCGGGGCACTTCCCGGACGACCTCCCGGCGGACGGCGGTCCCTTCGACGCCGTGACGATGCTGGCGGTGTTCGAGCACATCCCGAACGAGGCGCAGGCGGCCGTCGCCGCGGCGATCTGGGACGCGGTGAAGCCCGGCGGCGTCGTCGTCATCACCGTGCCGTCCCCGATGGTGGACCCGATGCTCGACGTGATGATCAAGTTACGCATCCTGGACGGCATGGAGACCGACCAGCACCACGGCTTCGTGCCGGCGGACCTGACGCCCCTGTTCACCTCGCAGGGCTTCGAGCTGACGCTCGAGGAGCGGTTCCAGCTCGGCCTCAACAACCTGTTCGTCTTCACCCGTCCGCGCTGACGCGATCGGTCCGTCGGGCGATCGCCGATCGCCCGTGGGTCGGCGTCAGCCCTCGGGAGCGGTGTCGTCGGGGCCGGTGCAGTCGCCGCCGTGGACGACCGGCGAGTCGGCCGGGGTCCAGATGACGACGTCGATGAACTGCGCGGTGCGACACCAGCCGGGCACCGACGGCCGCTGGTCCCACGGCAGCACCAGCGCCGCCGCGTCCTGTGGCGGCGCCGCGCCCAGCGACTCGGCGCTGCGCTCCGATGCGACCACGTCCCAGCCCTGGTCCGCGACCGCGTACTGCATGGTCGGCGCGTTGAACAGGAACGCGCGCGAGTCGTACGCCTCGTCCGAGACGAGGATCCTCCCGCCCGGAGGGCCGGCGGCGCGGAACGCCGCGTAGAGCTCGGTGTTGTCCCAGGCCTGGAGCTCCTCGGCCAGGTGGCGCCCGCCGGCACTGCCGCCGACCAGCACGAAGCCGGCCACGGCCGCGGCGAACCAGGTCCTGGATCGCGACCCGGCGACGGTGATCGCCACCAGGACGACGAGCGCGAACGCCGACCACCGGACGACGTCGATGCCGACGCGGTCGAACGGGAAGGCCTCGACGCCCATGACCGTCCCGCCCAGGTAGTCGGGCTCGCCCCGGGAGGCGAGCACCAGGTACCCGCGGATCAGGGCTCCGGAGACGACCAGGGCGACGCCGGCGCCGGCCAGCCACCTGGTGCGCTCTCGGGGCGCCAGGCTGCACAGGAACGCCGCGCCGATGACGGCCAGGGTGACGAAGGCGGGCTGCGCGTACCGTCCGTAGATGACGTAGTCCAGGCGCAGCGGTGCGTTGTCCATGAGCGAGACCGCCGGCGGCAGCGCGCCGATGGCGACGACCGCGCCCAGCCCGGCCAGCACGATCCCGGCGACGCGACGCAGCGGGACCTCGAGCCGGCGCACCCGCCCCGCGCACAGCGCCACGAGCGCCGCGGCGCCGACCGGCGCGAGTCCGAAC
>JAFAFZ010000545.1 GCA_023423215.1 Actinomycetes bacterium | reverse complement strand
ACGGCTTCCCCCGCAAGGTGAAGCCGCTCGTCCGCCTCACCGAGCGCGACACCGCCGCCTACTGCATCCTGAACGGCATCGACTACCTCGTCGACGAGTGCCCGATGTCGGCCGGCAACCGCCACCTCGGCTACAAGGACGCGCTCAACGCCATCGAGCTGCAGTCGCCGGGGACCAAGTCGGACTTCTACGCAGGGTTCCTGCGCCGGGCGGCCGAGCTGTTCCGCGAGGCGGCGAACGATGCGGACGACTCGTTCGAGGCGCTCATGCACTGCACGCGCTGCGGTGCGCCGAGCAACGCCGAGATCTGCGCGTTCTGCCGGCTCGTCGAGAAGGCGACCGCCGAGCCCGCCGCCGACGCCCAGGGCGTCGAGCTGCGGCCACGCCGACGCCGCGGTCGCACCGCCCGCACCCAGGGGCCCGCTCCCGAGACCGACACCGTCCCCGACGCCCACGGCGCGGGACCGACCGAAGCCGAGGCACGACGATGACCGGACCGCTCGCCGACGGGGACCTGGTCCAGTTCATCGACCACAAGGGCCGCCGGTACCAGGCCGTGCTCGGCATCGGCAAGGAGTTCCACTCGCACTCGGGCTACCTGCCCCACGACGAGATCATCGGCCGCCAGGAGGGCACCACCTTCCACACGACGCGGGGCCAGGCGCTCATCGTCCTGCGTCCGACGCTGGCGGACTACATCCTGAAGATGCCCCGCGGGGCGCAGGTGATCTACCCGAAGGACATCGGGCCGATCCTGATGCTGGCCGACATCGGCCCGGGCATGCGGGTGCTCGAGTCGGGCGTCGGGTCCGGGGCCCTGTCGATGGGCATGCTCCGCGCCGGCGCGGACATCGTCGGCTACGAGCTGCGCGAGGACTTCGCCCAGCGCGCCCGCAAGAACGTGGAGCAGTTCCTCGGCGCCGAGGTCCTCGAGCGCTACCGGGTCGAGCTGCGCGACTGCTACGAGGGCATCGACGAGCTCGGTCTGGACCGCGTCGTGCTCGACCTGCCCGAGCCGTGGCAGATCGTGAAGCACGCCGAGCGCTCGCTGCGCACCGGCGGCATCTTCGTGGCGTACACGCCGAGCGTCACCCAGGTCACCCAGCTGCGCGACACGCTGGCCGCGTCGAAGTTCTTCGCGTGCGAGACGCTCGAGGTCCTCCAGCGCGGGTGGTACGTCGAGGGCCAGGCCGTCCGGCCCGACCACCGCATGGTCGCCCACACGGGCTTCCTCACCCACGCCCGCCTCGGCGGCTGAACCGCGGCCGACGACCGGACCCGTCCCGGACCGCGCACGACCCGTGAACGCGCTCGACCTGCTGCTGGTGCTCGCCGCGGGGTTCGCCGCGTTCGGCGGGTGGAAGCTCGGGTTCCTGCGGAGGCTGTCGGGCTGGATCGGCGCAGGGCTCGGCCTGGCGGTCGGCATCCTCGTCCTGCCGTCGGTGACCGAGCGCCTCGGCACCGTGTCGGACCTGACGATCTTCGCCATCGGCGCCGCGCTGCTCGTGCTGCTCGCCTCGATCGGCCAGGGGCTCGGCGCCGTGGTCGGGTCGCGGCTGCGGCTCGGGGTCGACTCCAAGGCGGGCGCCGGGGTCGACGCGATCGGCGGTGCGGTGCTCGGCATCGTCGGCATCGGCGTCCTCGCGTGGCTGGTGCTGCCGGTGATGGGCGAGACCGAGGGGTGGCCGGCGGCGACGGCGCGTGGCTCGTCCATCGCCCGAGCGATCACCGAGCACCTGCCGGATCCGCCACCGCAGATCACCGAGTTCGAGCGCGAGCTCGCGGGCGGCGAGTTCCCCAAGGTCTTCGCCGGGCTGCGGGCGGCGCCCGAGCTGCCCGATCCGCCGCAGGGCAGCCCGATCGGCGCCGAGCAGCTCGAGCAGCTCGCCGCGAGCGTCGTGCAGCTCCAGTCGACGGCCTGCGGCCGCATCCAGTCGGGCAGCGCGTTCAACGTCGACGACCGGCTGGTGGCGACCAACGCGCACGTGGTCGCCGGCGCCGGGACCGTGACGGTCATCGGGACCGACGGCGACCGCACGAGCGGCGAGGTCGTCGCGATCGATCCCGACGTCGACCTGGCGCTGGTGCGGACCGACGAGGGTGGCCCGGTGCTGCCGCTGGCGCCGCCCTCGATCGGCGACGTCGGGCTGGTGATGGGCTTCCCGGGTGGCGGCCCGTTCGACCCGTCGCCGTTCGAGGTGGGGGAGCGGCTCGACGCGACGGGCTACGACATCTACGACGGCGCGCTCGTCGAGCGCGACCTGCTGGTGCTGGCGAGCGATCTGGCGCCCGGCGACTCGGGCAGCGCGGTGCTGCGAGCGGACGGCTCGGTGATCGGCGTGGCGGTGGCCATCGCCCCGGACCGCGCCGGCGTCGCGTACGCGCTCACGAGCGACGAGCTGGCCGAGCTGCTGTCCGCCGGGGCGGGGGAGCCCGTCTCCACGGGCGCCTGCGTGCGCTGAGGAGGATCCCGGAGCGGCGTCCGACTGCTCGGTACGGTGGCTCCGGGGTCGTCGCACGCCGACGGCCGGAGCGAGCGAGGACACCAGATGAGCGATCAGCACCCACCGCAGGACCCACCCTTCGGCAACCCGGACGAGCCCACGCGCCTCGGCGAACCGGTCCCGGGGGACCCGGCACCGCCGGTCCCTCCGGCCGATCCGACGACGATGATGCCCACGACCCCGCCACCGGCGTCGACCCCGCCGCCCATGACCGGG
>JAFAFZ010000269.1 GCA_023423215.1 Actinomycetes bacterium | reverse complement strand
CCGCGGTCAGGCGGCCACCCTCCATGAGCGGCTTGAGCGAGCGGATCTTCTCGACGTTGGGCTCACGAGGGCCCTCGTCCTGGGTGACCTCGCCGAACGGGGCGATCTGGGTGTCGAAGCGGCCCTCGGCACGGGCGGTGATCACACGCTCGTGCGACTGCACGGCGAACGCCTCCATCTCCTCGCGGCTGAGGTCCCAGTCGCGGGCGATCATCTCGGCGCCGTTGAACTGGTCGACGGGCTGGTCGCCGTAGCGCTTCACCCACCCCTCGGAACCCGAGAACGGATCGGTGTAGCCGAACTGCTCGGCGACCGTCATGGCGGACGAGATCGGGATGGCCGACATGTTCTGCACGCCGCCCGCGACGACCAGGTCCTGGGTGCCGGACATGACGCCCTGCGCCGCGAAGTGCACGGCCTGCTGCGACGAACCGCACTGGCGGTCGATCGTGGTGCCGGGCACCTCTTCGGGCAGGCCCGCCGCCAGCCAGCAGGTGCGGGCGATGTCACCGGCCTGCGGGCCGATGGTGTCGAGGCAGCCGAACACGACGTCCTCGACGGTCGCCGGATCGATGCCGGTCCGGTCGACGAGCGCGTTCAGCACGTGGGCGCCGAGGTCCGCCGGGTGCACCTGCGACAGGCCGCCGCCGCGGCGACCGACGGGCGTGCGCACGGTGTCGATGATGTAGGCCTCGGCCATCGGGAACCTCCGGGTGGTGCTCGCCGCCCGAGGGGGTCGGCGGCGTGAACGAGAACTGGTGCCGACACCGTAGTTCTGGCGCCGAACCTGCAACACTCGGGCCATGACGTCGTGGCGCGCCGAACAGTTCGACCTGCTCCCCCAGTCGGTGCAGGAGCTCTGGTCGCACTACGGGTCGTGGCCGGGCCGCACGTACTTCCCGAACGTCGTCGGCATCGAGGTCGAGGAGCTGCGGCGCGACTACGCTCGCATGAGCCTGCCGTGGCGACCCGAGCTGAACCAGCCGCAGGGGCTGATGCACGGCGGCGCCATCGCGACCCTGATCGACACCGTCGTCGTCCCGCCGATCGGAACGGCCTACCCGGACCCCCGGCCCTTCTCCACGATCGAGCTGTCCGTGCGCTACCTGGACACCGTCCGCCAGGAGGACCTGGTCGCCGAGGGCTGGGTGACCAAGCGGGGCCGCAGCATCGTGTTCTGCGAGGTCGAGGTGAAGACGGCGACCGCCGTGAAGGTGGCGACCGGCAACCTGATCTACGTGGTCGGCGACCCGCCCGCCGCGGACTGAAGCCGCCGCCGCACAGGGACGCCCGGCCACCACTCGGCGGGGCGACGGGCGGCGACGTCCTCGATCCAGCCGAAGAGCACGCAGCACGCGAGCACCACGGCCGTCGTGAGGGTGAGCGAGACGATCGCGATGCCGGACAGCTGCAGCAGGCCGCCCTCGACCGGGAACCACGTGCGGCTCAGGTACACCCCGAGCAGCGACCACAGGTAGATCGTGAGGGCGCGCCGGTTCACGAACGAGATGAGCGGGCGGAACACTGCGCCGACCGCGACCTGCTCGAGCAGCTCGCGCCAGCCGAGCGAGACGGCGACCCACATCGCGCCGATGAAGAGCAGCGACGGCGCCCACTGGTTGATCGACAGGCTCGAGGCGAGCGGCAGGAACGCCACGCCCAGCACCAGGAAGACCGGGACGGCCAGGCGCACCTTGCGCCGGGCGACGGCGAGCAGGCGCCCGTCGGTGAAGGCGAAGCCGGCGACGAAGAACAGGGTGAAGGTGAACGTGTTGGTCGTGCCGCCCGAGCCGACGGCGTCGAGCAGCCAGATGGCCCCGAGCACGCCGAGGGTGGCCTTGAACCAGCGCTTGTAGCAGGGCAGGTAGATCGCCCCGAGCAGCGACAGGAACAGGTGCGTGTGCAGGTACCACAGCGGGTTCCAGGTCCAGAAGACCGCCTGGTCGGGTGTGCCGGGGCCGACGGGCGCGCCGGGTCCGATGACGGGGATGAACAGCTGCAGCGTGTGGTAGATGCCGAGCTCGGCGACCGACCCGTCCGGACCGGGCACGTCGCCCCACGTCGGGCTCAGCAGCCCCTTCGACGCGTACAGGATCACCAGGAAGGTGGCGTAGGCCCAGAGCGCGGGCAGGATGCGCCGGAAGCGGTCGCGGATGACCGTCGGCGCCGAGCGGGTCTGCATCGACCGGGCGTAGAGCGCACCGGCGACGAAGAACATGACCGGCATGGACGCGACGAGCGTCAGCGCGTCGACGCCGGTGACGTGGAAGGCGACGACGCGGAGCAGCGCGACCGTGCGCATCAGATCGAGCATCGCCAGGCGCGCCAGACCGGTCGGCCTCGGCTCCCCCTGCGACTGCTCGCCGACGGCTGCGCCGTCCTCTGCCGTCATCCTCGTCGCCCCATCTCGTGATCCTCCCGCCGGGATCGACCGCCGGGAAACGCTACACGTGGGTCCCCCGACGGGAACAGGTGCGGAGCCCGTGAGCGGGGCGCCGAGCTCTCAGGGTTCGACGATCGGGAACCACAGCGAGAACGAGTCGAGCAGGTCGACCAGCTCGTCGAGCACGGCGGGGTCGCCCTCGGTCGTCAGGCGACCGTCCCGGACCTCGGCGGCGGCATCGGTCGTGCCGATGACGAGCGCCTTGAAGGTGTCGCTGGTCGTGTGCAGGGTCAGGTCCGCGGCGTCGCCGGTGCGATCCTCGACGCAGTGCAGGACGCCGCGCCGCACCACGATCGAGAGGCGGTGCGGAAGGTCCGACAGCGCCAGGTCGATCACCAGGTGCCGGCCCGCGGCGCGTGGGCCGTCCAACCGCACGGCCAGGTAGTCGACCAGCATCTCGACGGGCATCGCCGCGAGCGTGTCGGGGTTCACCGCGTTGCCGCGGCCCAGGTCGAGCACGCCGTTGCGCAGCTCCTGCGCACCGGTCAGGTAGAAGTTGCGCCACACGCCGTTCTCGCTCTGGTAGCCGAGCTGGGTGAGCACGTCAGCGAGCAGCGCCCGCGCGTCGGTGTTCGACGGGTCCGCGAAGACGACGTGGTTGAGCACCTGCGCGACCCAGCGGTACTCGCCCGCGTCCGCATCCGCGCGGGCCCGCTCGAGCACCGCGTCGGCGCCGCCCATGTACTCCACGTAGCGACGGCTCGCCTCGACCGGCGGCAACGGGTGCAGCGTCGACGGGTTGCCGTCGAACCAGCCCAGGTAGAGGTTGTAGACGGCCTTCGAGTTGTGGTTGACCGAGCCGTAGTAGCTGCGGTTGCACCACTGGTCGCCGAGCTCGGGTGGGAAGTCCAGCTGCTCGGCGATCTCGACCATCGTCTCGCCGTGGTTCGCGAGCCGCAGGGTCTGGTCGTGCAGGTACTTGTAGGCGTCGCGCTGCACCTCGAGGAACTCGACCACGCGGTCGGCGCCCCACGTCGGCCAGTGGTGCTGGGCGAAGACGACGTCGCTGCGATCCCCGAACAGCTCGATCGCCTTGTTCAGGTAGTACGCCCACGCCTTCGCGTCGCGGGTGCGCGCGCCGCGCAGCGTGTAGAGGTTGTGGAGCGTGTGGGTCGCGTCCTCGGCAGAGCACAGCGCCCGGAGCTGCGGCAGGTGGAACAGCATCTCGGCCGGGGCCTCGGTGTCGGGCGCCAGCATGAACGTGAGCTCGACGCCGTCGACGACCATCGTCTGCACGTCCTCGGTGACGTCGACCGTCGGCACCATGAACGTCGTCGGCGCGAACGGGATGCCGAGCCCGAGCCCGTTGCTGACGACGCCGGTCGGGCCCTTGGCCAGCAGCGGGCCGTACATGTAGCTGGCACGGCGGGTCATGGCGTTGCCGGCGAGCACGTTCTCGGCGAGGGCCGCCTCGGCGAAGCCGACGGGGGCGATGATCTGCGTGCGACCGGCCGCCACGTCCTCCTCGTCGACGACGCCGCGGATGCCGCCGTAGTGGTCGACGTGGCTGTGGGTGTGGATCACCGCGTGGACCGGGCGGCGGCCGCGGTGCGCGAAGTAGAGCTCGAGCGCGGCGCGTGCGGTCACGGCCGAGGTCAGCGGGTCCACGAGGATGATGCCGGTCTCGCCCTCGATCACGTCCATGTTCGCCAGGTCCGCGCCACGCACCTGGTAGAGGCCCTCGCAGACCTCGAACAGGCCGCCGATCGACAGCAGCTGCGTCTGGCGGTGCAGGCTCGGGTGCACGGTGTCGGGGCAGGCCCCCTCGTTCACCCAGCCGTAGGCCGAGAGGTCCCAGACCGGCGAGCCCGACGCATCCCTGATGATGCCGTCCTCGGGCAGGGGCGCGACGAGGCCGCGCTCGCTGTCCTCGACGTCGCGACGGTCCGAGAAGGGCAGCGCACCGGCGGCCGCCTCGAGGATCCGTCGGGTGTGCTCGGTGGCCTGGTCAGCGCTCATCGGCGCCGACCCTACCGACGCGCGA
Organism: Actinomycetes bacterium; assembly: GCA_023423215.1. Lineage (GTDB taxonomy): Bacteria > Actinomycetota > Acidimicrobiia > Acidimicrobiales > Microtrichaceae > JAFAFZ01. The sequence goes on along the minus strand of JAFAFZ010000269.1, from coordinate 200 downwards.
CGTGCGCGGTGCCCTCGTCGCAGAGGTCCAGCAGGTGGCAGTGGCGGCAGCCACGGCCGACGCTCGGCGGGGCGTGGTCGGGGTCCGCGTGGTGGCCGACCACCTCGACCACTCGGTCGACCGCCAGATCCAGCAGCTCGGCCGTCACGGGCAGCTGCTCGCGCCGTCCGCTGGCGGGCGACGCGAGCGTCACGCGCACC
>JAFAFZ010000243.1 GCA_023423215.1 Actinomycetes bacterium | reverse complement strand
GGCAAGATCCTCTCGACGTTGTGGGACCGCGACCTCGTCCTGTACGTCGCCCTGGCCCTGACGCTCGTCACGGCGGTCCTTCAGCACCGGCGCACCGGCTCCGCCGGGGTCGCGGTCGTCGAGGACGACGTCAGCTGGTGGAGCCACCGCGGCTGGTCCGCCGACGGCACCGCCTCGGCGCGCCGGGGCTGGTCGCCGTCGTCACGGCTGCTGATCACGGGCTGGGCGATCCTGACGTTCCTCTGGATGGTCCTGGTCGTCAGCCCGCTGTGGCGACCGCACGTGTCCGCCGTCGTGCCGCCGCTGGTGCTGGTGGTCGCCCTGTACCGCCCGCCGCTGCGACCCACCCTGGTCGTCGGCGTGTTGTGCCTGCCGCTGCTGTGGGTGCAGCTCGACGAGCTGCGCTGGCCCGGGGACTACACCGGCACCGAGGCCGAGGTCGTCGACGCGCTCCGGCAGCTGCCCGACGGCGCCTGGGTGCTGAGCGACGAGCCCGGGCTGGTGTGGCGCGCCGGGCTGCGCACCACCGACGACCTCGTCGACCCCTCGATGCTGCGGGTCCAGCAGGGCCGTTACACCGAGGCGTCGCTGGCGGCCGCCGCCGCGGACCCACGCGTCTGCGCCGTCGTGGTCCGCTCCGACGAGCGCTTCGGTCACTTCCCGGGCCTGGGCGACCGCCTGGCGGACGAGGGGTTCGAGGTGACCGGCACCTGGACGCCCCGCAGCGGGGACGACCAGCGGCTCTACGTGCGCTCGGACTGCGACCCGACCGGCTGAGCCGCTCGGGTCCCGTCGCCGTCCGCCACCGCAACGCCGGCGTCGAGGTCGGCGTCGGCGTCGAGGTCGGACGTGGCGGTGCCGACCACGTCCGGTCCCGACGGCTCGACCGGTCCGCCGGGCAGGCGTGGCAGGCCGTCGTCGACCCGCAGCATGAGGTGGATCAGCGAGGCGCTGACCACGCCGAGCATCATGCCGGGCACCGCGATGCCCGAGTCGTTGAGCGCGAAGCCCAGCACCATGGCGGTGATCAGGCCGGCGACCGCGGCACGCTCCTGCGGGATGCGCTGCGCGATGGTGCGCAGGCGCCACGGCGCCTTCCAGAACAGGAAGGCGACGAAGATGAACACGACGGGCACCATCAGCGTCCAGATGGAGCTGACGAGGACCGAGAGGTTGGCGTCGAGCTTGCGCAGCACCACCGTCTGGAAGGCCTCGAAGCCGTTGTCCCGCACGTCCGCGAGCAGGCGGCCCAGGTGCGTGCGCTCCGCCGCGGGACGTGTCAGGTCGAGCAGACCGAGGCCGACCACCGCCGCCACCGTCGCGACGCCCCAGATGACCGCGGTGCGCACCCGCACCTTCAGTCCGAGCAGCATCCACGCCGTGACGCACACGGACGGGATCAGGGCGAGCGCACCGCCGACGTCCGCGCCGAGGAACGGCGAGCCGTCCAGGACGACCGCCCAGGCGAGCAGGCCGACGCCGACCCACACGCCGCGTCGACCGCCGATCCGGTAGGCGACCAGTGCCGAGAGCATGATCGACGCCGCGGCGAACATGGAGAACGCCGGGTTGCCCATGCCGTTGAAGCGCCCGGCGACCGTCGGTGTGTAGCCGAACACCGTGTTGAACTGCAGCGAGCCGCCCAGGACGATGTCGATGCTGAGGAACAGCACGATCCCGCCGAGGGTGGCCACCAGCGGGTCGACGAGCGCCCGACGGGTCAGCGCGTAGATCCCGGACGACACGACGACCGAGACCAGGATCACGAAGGCCCAGTAGGCGGCGCTCCCCCACTCGTGGAACGGCAGCGCGCCGGCCAGGAAGGTGGCGGGCAGGTAGATCAGCACGCCGAGCGTCGCGATCTCGACCGCCGAGCGCAGGCGTCGGCCGGACCAGGCCATCGACGCGATGGCGAGCGCCCACAGCACGAGCTGCGCCAGCACGAACACGGTCGACGCCAGGCCGACGATGTCGTCGCGGAACTCCGCGGCCTCGCCCGACGAGACGAGCAGGTCCAGGCGGTCCTCGTAGTCACCGCCCTCGCCCTTCCGCTCCATCTGGGTGCCCTCCATCGTGGTGGGCACGGGCACGTCGACCAGCGATGCGATCGTGGGCGCCAGGTCCACCGTCTGGACGAACCCGGCGCGCCGGGTGGTGCCCGACGACAGCAGGCCGGCGGGGACCTCCGGGGCGTGCACGCCGACGACGGTCAGGCCGTTGGTGGCGCCGGCGGCATACGGCGCGACCACGATCACCGCGTCGGTCGCCAGGTCGACGTGGGCGAGCAGCCGGCCGAGGAGCGCGTCCGAGCGCTCGATCGCTTGGCGCCGCTGGCGGATGCGCTGCGCCTCGGTCGAGAGCGCCTGCGCGTCCTCCATGCGGACCATGTCCGACGCCTCGACGAGCACCACCGAGTTCGGGTCCCAGAACTCCTCGAAGGCGGTCTCGACCTCGGCGTTGTCCAGACGAGTGCCGAACGGCGCCGAGGGGTCGCTCTCGAGCAGCGTCCGCCCGACACGCCCCTGCTCGACGAGCCCGTCGCCGTCCATCAGCCCGACGCTCGCCTCGCGACGGAAGTCGACGTCCTCGGAGCCCTCGCCGTGGTCGCCGTTGGCGATGATCGCGCGGTCCACGCCGGCCTCGGACAGCGCCGTGCCGAGGGCGCCGACCTCGGCACCGAAGAGCAGGCGGTCGTTCACGTCGAGCATCGACACCAGGCCGAAGTTGAAGACCTGGCCGAGCTCGGGCTCGACGCCGGTGCGGCGTGCGAACTCCTCGGCGGCGGGCGTGCCGTCGTAGCTCTCCCCCGCCTCGGGCGGGATGAGCGCCGGGTCGATCGGTTCGGACTCGGGTGCGCTGATCGTGCCCGAGTCCGCGTCGTCGGCCGGCTCGTCGCCGGTCTCGAACGCCTCGGCGGGCGGCTCCAGCGGATCACCGTCGCTGTCCGAGCCGCCGCTGCGGGGCAGGCCCGCGACGAACGCCAGGGCGGAGAGCGGCGTGCCACGCGCTCGTGTGCCGGCGTTCAGCGTGGCGTAGCCGTCCGTCGCCGTGGTCGTGCGGCTGACCGAGCGCACCGAGAGGTCGCCGATGACCGAGGACGTCAGCAGCCGGTTCAGGTTGGGCGCCTCGGTCGTGCGCAGGTCCTCCCAGGTGAGGGTCGGGACCGAGAACACGAGCACGCGGTCCGCAGTGCCGAGCGGGTGGTCGCGCGACGGGCCCTGCACCTCGGCCCCGGCCGCGGACGGCAGGAGCGCCTCGGCGAGCAGCACGACCAGCAGGAGCAGCCCGGCGGCCTTGGTGATCGTCAGGGTGCGTCGCATGTCGTCCTTCTGGTCGGCCGGGCGCCCACGTGGTGGGCGCGGTCGTGGCGGTGGCGGTCGTGACAGGGGTGTGGCGCGGTCATGCGGCCGCCGCTCCGGAGGCGCCGCCGCGGGGCAGGCGCTGGGTGATCGACAGCCCGACGAGCCGCCCGAGGCCCAGGTAGACGCCGAGCGCGGCGGGCACGAGCAGGACGAGCGCCAGCAGGTTCGCGCCCTTCCCCTCGGGCGACCACCACTCGTAGACGCCCCACGCCGCGACGCCGACGAGCGCCGAGAGCAGCACCGTCGGCACGAGGAGCTTCGGCACGTTCCAGCGCCCGGTGCGCCGCCGCAGCAGCGCGACCAGGACGATCGAGGCCACCGTGAAGCCCGCCGTGTGCGCCAGGCCGAGCGCGACCACCAGGTCGTTGCCGTCGGTGAACAGCACGGCCAGACCCATCATCGTGACGCCGACGACGGCGGCGCACGCACCGGCGAAGGCGGGAGTGCGGCTGTCGCCGTAGACGTACCAGGCCCGGGCCAACAGGAAGAACGCGCCGTAGGGCAGCAGGCCGAGGCCGAGCGACGCGAGCGCTGCGGCCAGCATGTCCACGCCCTGCGCACCCTCGGCCGAGCCGAACGCGAGCACCGTCATGACCGGCACCGCGAGGGCCACGGCCAACGCGCTCAACGGGACGAGCAGGACGCACATCGAGTCGAGCGCCCAGCGCAGCGAGGCCGAGAACGCCGCATCGTCGCCGGCACCGTGCTCGGCCACCAGCTCCGGGAGGATGGTCGTGTGGATCGGCTGGGCGATGATGCCGTAGGGCGCCAGGAAGAAGACCCAGCCGACCTGGTAGGCGACGACACCGCCCTCGACCGCGCCGCCGGCGATGATGGCGGCGCCGAGCAGGAGCGCGGCGAAGGCGTGCTGCAGGCTCGCCCAGCCCGAGAGCGCCACCACCTGTCGCAGGCCGTCGTGCCGGCGCGAGAACCGGGGCCGCAGCGAGAAGCCGGAGCGCCACACGGCGATGCTGGGCACGGCGACGAAGGCGACGACTCCGAGCGTCCCGCCGAGCGCCAGCATCAGCTGCTCCTCGAAGGTCAGGTCCAGACCCGGATCCGGTCCGGCCATCGCGCGGAACGCGAGGAGGAAGGCCACCATCACGATGGTGTTGCCGATCGGCGCCATCGCCGGCACGACGAAGCTGCGTTGCGCATGCAGGACCGCGGTCGAGATCGCTCCCAGGCCGTACAGCACGATCTGGGGGATGAAGAACAGCAGCAGGAAGGTCGTGAGGTCGTGCTGCTGCGCCGCGATCGTCGGATCGTCGACCGCGCTGGTGAGCAGGTCGGCGAACCAGGGCGCCGCCGCCATCCCGACGAGCGAGACCGCACCGAGCACGAGGATCGCGACGCCGAGCAGCTCGCCGGCCAGCTGCTCGGCGCCGCGCCGGTCGCCGGCGTCGAGGTGACCGACGAAGGTGGGGACGAGCACCGCCGAGAGCGCGCCCGCTGCGAGCAGCTCGAACAGCACGTTCGAGACGGTGTTCGAGCTCTGGAAGGTGTTGCCCAGGTAGGTCGTCCCGAGGATCGCGGCGATGGCCAGGACCCGGAGGGCACCGAACCCGCGGGAGATGGCTGCCGCGACGCCCATGCCGGCCGCGGATCGGACGACGGCTCGGGCGCCGCCATCCGGAGCGGTCACGGCCGCGGCCATCGGGGCAGCACCCCGTCGACGTCCGGCCCGTAGCCGAAGCGGCCGACCAGGCCGTGGCGCTGGTCGTCGAGGGCGAGCGCCGCGGCGACGCGACCGGCGACCAGGTCCAGGTCGTCGACGGTCGAGTAGCGCGCCGTCGACCGCTCCGCAGCCGCCGACGCGATCACGCCGCGCTGCGGCGGGTCCTGGTCGTCCGAGCTGTTGTCGACGTACACCTCGGCCAGCACCGACGGCACCTCGAGCGCCGCGGTCTGCTCGACCAGGTCGACCGCGGCGGACCCCGGCACGACGAGCTCGGACGAGGTGCCGGTCACCGCGACGACGCCGAGCTCCGCGCCGCCCGTGGCGTCGTCGCCGTCGATCTCGACCAGGCGCAGGAAGCCAGCGTCCGCCAGCGAGACCAGCACCGGGTCGCGGAACAGCTCCAGCGGCTCGCCCTCGTCCGGCGTGCCGGGCGCGGTCGTGTCCGCATCGTCGCCCTCGGGGGTCTCACCGATCGTCGTCGTGGTCGTGGTGGCGGACGACTCGCCCTCGGGCGCCGCGGCCGCCAGCAGCTCGGCCCACGCGGCCTCGTGCAGCTGGTCCACCGACAGGTCCGCACCGTCGACGATCTCGGCGAAGCGGCCCTTGTCCTCGTCCTCGGTCAACGACCAGCGGGGCTCCAGCCAGACGATGCCCGACACGTGCGATCCGGCCTGGCGTAGTCGCAGGACCAGGTCCTCGACGGGCGAGCCGTCGACGCCCGCCTCGGCGACCACGAGCGTCGAGGTCCCGAGCAGGCGGTCCTGGACCGCGAACGGTGCGGACGCCTCGGCGTAGCGCTCGAACTGCTCGATCTCGCGGTTCTTGTCGTCGATCGACGCGACCGTGTCGTCCAGGTTGGCCTCGACCCGCTCGAGGCGGTCCTGCAGCGAGTTCGAGATGCCCTCGTCGAGGACCGACCCGACCACGACGCCGACCGCCAGGGCCAGGAAGAAGGCCACGATCGAGACCAGGTAGAAGCGGAAGGTGACCATGTCAGGAGAGACGTCCTGTGAGTGAGTACCAGAGGTCGCGCAGGTCGAGCCACACGGTGCGCAGCAGCAGCTGGAGGGAGTCGGAGACGAGGGCGACGGCCAGGATGACGGCGATCGCGGCGGCGACGAGCAGCAGGATGTCGCGGCGACGGACCCGTCCGCGGTAGAGCTGGCTCACGCCCTTCGCGTCGATCAGCATCGGGCCGAGCCGCAGCCGGGTCAGGAACGTCGAGGACATGCCGGCGCGGCCCTTGTCCAGGAACTCGACCATCGTCGCGTGCGTGCCGACGGCGACGATGAGCTCGGCGCGGCACTCGTAGGCGAGCAGCATCGCGGCGTCCTCGCTGGTGCCCTCGATGACGAACTCCTCGTAGGGCAGGCCGTGCTCGAGCAGCTCCTCCCGGCCCGGCGCGCGCCCGTCCGGGTGCACGTGGTGCACGAGCTCTGCGCCGCAGTCCCAGGCACGCTGCGACAGGGAGTCGAAGTCGCCGATGATCATGTCCGGCGTGAACTTCATGTCCAGCAGCGCATCGGCGCCACCGTCCACGCCGACGAGGACCGGGTGGTACTCGACGATGTAGGGCCGCAGGGCCCGCAGGTCCTCCTTGTAGTCGTGGCCGCGCACGACGATGAGGACGTGGCGTCCGGCGAACTTCGTGCGGATCGGCGGCACGACGATGGGCTCGAAGAGCAGCCGTGCCTCCTTCTCGACGTACTCGAGCGTGTTGACCGCGAAGCTTTCGAGCTCGTTCCCGATGGCGTCGCGCGCCTGCTCCATGCGGGCGTCGACCTCGGCCACGTCGAGCAGCTCGCCGCGGCAGAGCTCTCGCCCGCCGACGCTGAGCACCCCGTCGGTGATGGTCAGGGTGTCGCCGTCGCGCACCGTGTCCATCACGTCGACCCCGACGGCGTCGACCAGCAGGATGCCCGCCTCCGCGACGCGCTTCGGTCCGCTGTTCGGGTAGCGACCCGAGATGGACGGCGAGGCGTTCACCACCGCTACGACCTGCGCCGCGGCCAGGCCCTCACCTGCGACGCGGTCCAGGTCCTGGTGGTTGATGACCGCGATCTCGCCCGGCTTCAGCCGCTTGACGAGGTCCTTCGTGCGGCGGTCGACCCGCGCGGTGCCCGTGACGATGACCGGCGCCGCCGGAGCGAGGCCGCTCATGCACGACCCCCGACGCGGCCCACGCGGACGCACCGGGGTGCCGGCACGGTGGCGCAGCGTGGTGCGAGCTGGGGTGACGTCGAGGTGGCGCAGTGCATGGTCGGTGGTTCCGGATCTCGACGGTCGACGTCCGATCTCGGCGCCCGATGGTAGTGCACCGCCCGGTGCGTCAACCGGTCCCGCCGCCGGGATCCACAGGTCGGCGGCCGAAGCGGTCGATGGCCCGCAGGACGCCGACGCGGTCGATGACCGCGCTGAACGACACCCGCTCGCTGGCCAGGTTCAGCAGGAACAGCACCAGCACCGTGACCGCACGGACGGTCGTGGACTGGGTCAGCACGACGGCCAGACCGAGTGCGGCGCCGATCGGGTTGGCGCCGGCGTCACCCAGCATCATCTCCTCGCGCAGCTCGGGCATGAGCAGTGCCCACGCGGCACCCAGCACGATCGCGCCACCGAACAGGCCCGGGACCAGGTCGGCCACGGAGCCGGACCCGCCGAGGACCGTGGCGACCAGCAGGGCTCCGCCGCCGATCGTCGCGACCTTCGTGACGCGGCCGGGTGCCCGGTCGAACAGGTTGGCCAGGTTGGCGGCCAGCGCGACGATCGCACCGTCGATGAGCAGCCACCAGAACGAGTCCCCCGAGGCAGGCTGCACCACGACGAGCGCCACCGCCGGCCCGACGACCATCTTCAGCGCCCCGGCCGACAGCCGCCCGCTGAAGAGCGCCCGGAGGTGGCCCCGGTAGCCGGAGGCGCCCTCGTCGACGGCCAGGTCGTCGAGCAGCCCGAGCAGGCCGAAGCCGCCGACGGCGAGCGCCGTCATCTGCAGCGAGACCACCGCGAAGGGGTCGGGTTCGGCGCCGATCGAGATGACCAGGGCGACCACCGCGGCCGAGCACCACACCGCGACCGGCACGGCGATGCCCGCAGCGGTCGAGAGCTCTGCCCCGCGGTAGTTGGTCCGCCGGAACACGGGCCGGGAGAGGGTGGCACGCAGGCCGCTCCAGACCACGAGCGACCAGATCATGCCGAGCACGAACCCCTCGATGAGCAGGAAGACGCGGCTCATCGGCGGGTGCGGTCACGCTGCGCCGCGGCCGACGCGAGCAGCTCGTGCGCGTGGTCGCGCGCCGTCGAGCTCTCGGGCGAGCCGGAGAGCATGCGGGACAGCTCGACGACACGACCGGCGTCGTCGAGCGGCGTGGCGGTCGTGGTGGCGCCGTGTGCGTCCTGCTCCTTCGCGACGAGCACCTGTGCGTCCGCGAACGCCGCGACCTGCGGGAGGTGGGTGACGACGAGGACCTGGCGCTGCCGCCCGATCTCGGAGAGGGAGCGGCCGACGGCGATGGCCGCCTCGCCACCGATGCCGGCGTCGACCTCGTCGAAGACCATCGTGGGCGGCCCGTCCGAGAGCACGAGCCGCAGTGCGAGCATGACGCGGCTGAGCTCGCCGCCCGAGGCGACCTTGGACAGCGGGCCGACGGGGCCACCGGGGTTGACCGCGATGCGCAGCTCGACGGCCTCGCCCGCGCCGGGCAGCTCGTCGGTGTCCTCGACCGCGACCTGGACGGTCGCGCCGGGCAGCGCGAGCGCGCCGAGGTGGCCCTCGATCTCGGACGCGAGACGTGGTGCGGCCGCCCGGCGTGCTGCGCCGACGCGGCGCGCGTGGTCGTCCAGCACGGCCGTCGCGGCGACGATCTCGGCCTCGATGCCGGCCCGCGACGCGTCGTGCGCGCAGAGCTCCTCGAGGCGGATGCGGGCGGTCGCTGCGTACTCGACCACCTCGGCGACGGTGTCGCCGTACTTGCGGCGCAGCTCGAGCAGGGCCTGCAGCCGGCCGCGCACCTCGGCCAGGCGCTCCTCGTCCGGCTCGATCGTCTCGCCCTGCGCCCGCAGCTCCCGCGCGGCGTCGGCGAGCTCCTCGGCGAGGGCGCGGAGCCGGGCGACGGTGGGCTCGAAGGGGGCGCGACCGTCCAGCTGGTCGACCGCCCGGGCCAGCAGGTCCCCGGCGGCGCCGTCGTCGCTCATCAGCGCCACGGCGGCGGCCGCCGCGTCGCGGTGCGCCAGGGCGTCGGCGAGCACGGACTCGTCGGCGGCGAGCTGCGCCTCCTCACCGTCGACGGGTGCGACGGCGTCGATCTCGTCGAGCTGGAAGCGCAGCAGGTCGATCTCTCGTGCGCGTGTGCGCTCGTCCCCGCCCAGCTCGGCGAGCTGCTGGCGCAGCCGGTGCACCTCTCGACGTGCGTCGACCAGCACGCTGCGGTCGATGCCGGCGTAGCGGTCCAGCGCGTCGCGCTGGGTGCGGGGCTGGAGCAGTGCCTGCTGGGCGTGCTGGCCGTGCAGCTCGAGCAGCGTGGCACCCAGCTCGGCCAGCCCGGCGGCCGTGGACAGCTCGCCGTTGACGTAGGCGCGCGAGCGCCCCTCGGCGGGCACCGTGCGCCGCAGCACCCACTCGGTGTCGCCGACCGCGAACAGCCCCTCGACGACCGCCTCGGCGGCGCCGAGCCGCACCCGGCTGGGGTCGGGACGGCCGCCCAGCAGCAGGTTCAGCGCCTCGACGACCATCGTCTTGCCGGCGCCGGTCTCGCCGGTGAGGGCGATCAGGCCCTGCCCGAGCGGGATGCGCGCCGACGCGATGACCCCCAGGTTGCGGACCGCGAGCTCGACCAGCATGGTCCGCAGAGCGTAGAGGACCCCACCGACAGCGCCCGGGACCGGTCAGCGGGTGGAGAGCCCGAACTTCTGTCGCAGCACGGAGTGGAAGTCGTTGCCGCCGAAGGTGACGATGCGTGCGGGCCGGTCGCTGCCGGAGCACTCGACCACGTCGCCCGGGGCGAGTGGCTCCCCCGCGCGCCCGTCGACGCTGACCCCGGCCGCCCGGTCGCCGCCGACGGTGACCCGCACCCGGCAGTCGGGCCGCAGCACGAGCGAGCGGTCGAAGAGCATGTGCGCGGCGACCGGTGCGAGCAGCACCGCCCGGTGGCGCGGGTCGACGATCGGCCCGCGGACCGAGAAGGCGTAGGCGGTGGAGCCGGTGGGCGTCGCCAGGATGAGGCCGTCGCACACGTAGGAGGTGAACGGCCGACCGTCGAGCTCGACGTCGAGGCGCACGGTGCGCCCCATCTGCGACTTCTCGACCACGGCCTCGTTCAGGGCCTCCAGCCGCTCGACCTCGTCGCCCCGCCGGACCTGCACGTCCATGCGCATGCGCTCCTCGAGCGTGTAGGAGCCGGCGAGGAACCGCTTGAGCGCCATGCGCAGGCCGTCCGGCTCGACCTCGGTCAGGTAGCCGAGCTGGCCAAGGTTCACGCCGAGCACCGGCACGTCCTCGGCGGCGGCCAGGTCGACGGCGCGCAGCATCGTGCCGTCCCCTCCCAGGCTGAGCAGCACGTCCAGGCCGACGGCGAGCTTGTCGGCCTCGACGCCCAGGTCCGGTCGGCCGAGCGCGGCGGCGTCCTCGGTGTCCAGGCGCACCTCGTGCCCGCGCTCGTCGAGCCAGCGGATCGCGTCGTTCGCCAGGGCGCCGGCGCGCCCGTGGTGCAGCACCAGACCGAAGACGCTCATGGCGTGGCCACCGCCTGGGCGACCTCGCCGACCGCTGCGTCGATCGCGGCGCGGGCGGCGCCGCTGACGGTCGTCCCGTCGGGTGCGTCCCGCAGCGGCGCATCGACGAGGGAACGGGCGGGTGCCCGCAGGTGCAGCAGGAACTCGACGTTGCCGTCGCCGCCGCGCAGGGGCGACGGCGCCACGCCCTCGACGGTCGCCCCGAGCGCCACGGCGCCCGCCACGACGCCCTCGAGCG
>JAFAFZ010000168.1 GCA_023423215.1 Actinomycetes bacterium | reverse complement strand
GTCGCCCGAGGCACGCCGCCCCCGACGCCCGCCCGAGCCGCTGCCCGAGGAGCGACCGGGCGAGGGCTGGGACCAGGATCCGGGGCCGTGGGACCGCAGCGGATCGGGCGGGCGTCGGGGGCGGCGTGCCTCGGGCGACGACGGACCGCCACGCGCCGTGCCGCTGCGCGACGGCGCCGAGACCGAGGCGCTGCGGCTGGTGCTGCAGCACCCCGAGCAGGTCGTCGGCGTGCTCGAGCCGGCGTTGTTCCTGCACCCCACGGCGCGAGCCGCGTTCCAGGCGATCAGCACCTCCGCGCCGCTGACCGAGGTGCTCGAGGACGTGCCGCCCGAGGTCGCCACGCTGCTGGCCCGGCTCGCGGTCGAGCCGTCGGAAGCCGAGTCGACCGACGTGCTGTCGCGGCTGGCGACCGAGGTCGGTCGTGTCGTCATGTCGGACCTCGAGGCCGAGGCGCGCAGCTCGCCGGACCCGCTGGCGTACGCCTCGTCGATCAGCTGGTTGAAGCTGACGCTGGACGAGGTGCGCAGTCCGAGAGCCGAGGTGGAAACGGTGACCCAGTTGCTAGCCTGGCTCGCAGATCGCCGACGAGTCGTGGAGCAGGGGTGACGTTGGGTGTCCATCTGGCTGACGGTCCCTGAGGACGAAGTTCGAAATCTGCAGCGTCGTGCCGAGGCCCACCAGGGTGTGCTCCAGCTCGACGACGCCCTCAGTGCGCTCCGGGCCGAGATGACCGACGAGGTCATGGACCAGACCCGCGAGTTCTGGCAGGCGCGGGGCGTCACGCTGCGCGTCGACGTGGACCCCGAGCTCGACCCCGCAGCGGACCTGACCGAGGCCGTCCTCGAGAGCGAGGCCGCGCTGGTCGTCGAGGCTGCGCGCAACGCGCCGGGCCCCGACGAGGCGATCCTGACCGACGAGGTCGTCGACGACGGCGGCGTGCTGGATCCGGTCGACGGTCCGGCGGGCGACCTGCTGCGCCGACGTGCCGTGCGCACCTCGCGCCGCAAGGCGAAGCCCGTCTCGCTGCCCGGCGGCACCGGTGGTGCCGGCACCGCGGACCCGGTGCGCATGTACCTGCGAGAGATCGGCCAGGTGCCGCTGCTCGTCGCGCAGGAAGAGGTCGACCTGGCCATGCGCATCGAGGCCGGCGTGTTCGCCGAGGAGCGCATGGCGGACCTGAACGCGTCGGGCGAGATCAACTCGCTCGACCCCGTCGAGAAGGCGCAGCTGCGACGCACCGTGCGCGACGGCGAGCGGGCGAAGCGGGAGCTGACCCAGGCGAACCTGCGCCTCGTGGTGTCCATCGCGAAGCGCTACCTCGGGCGTGGCATGCACATCCTGGACCTGATCCAGGAGGGCAACCTCGGCCTGATGCGTGCGGTCGAGAAGTTCGACTACACGAAGGGCTTCAAGTTCTCGACCTACGCCACGTGGTGGATCCGCCAGGCGATCACCCGTGCGATCGCGGACCAGGCCCGCACGATCCGCATCCCAGTGCACATGGTCGAGTCGATCAACAAGGTGCACCGCCACCAGCGCCTGCTCATCCAGGAGCTCGAGCGTGAGCCCACGGTCGAGGAGCTCGCCGCCAAGACCGAGCTGACGCCGCAGCGGGTGCGAGAGATCCTGCGCATCTCCCAGGACCCGCTGTCGCTCGACTCGCCGGTCGGCGACGAGGACGACAGCTACCTGGCGGACTTCATCGAGGACCAGCACGCGGTGATGCCGGCCGACGTCGCCACGGCGAACTCGCTGTCCGAGCAGATCATGTCCGCCCTCGACGAGCTGTCGGACCGTGAGAAGGAGGTCGTGCGCCTGCGCTTCGGCCTGGACGGCGACCAGCCTCAGACGCTCGAAGAGGTCGGCCGGCAGTTCGGCGTGACCCGAGAGCGCATCCGCCAGATCGAGTCCAAGACGCTCGCCAAGCTGCGTCATCCCCAGCGGCGACAGAAGCTCGAGGACTACCTGCGAGCGGACTGAACCGGCGCCGATCGGCGTTGTCGGTCACCTCGGGGACGCTGCTAGTGTCCCTCTGCTGTCAGCGGCGGCCCTCGGGTCGCCTCGTGCATTCCGGGGTAGCTCAGCTGGCAGAGCAGCTGACTGTTAATCAGCGGGTCGTGAGTTCGAGCCTCACCCCCGGAGCACCTCCAACCCCCCCCCAGGGGGGGGGTTTCGTCGTTTCTGGCAGGACTCGAAGCAGGCGCCGGTCCCATCCTGCGTCCCATCCGAGGCTTCGGCGTCGCTGGGCCGCTCTAGTCCTCGTGATGGGTTCGAAGCGGGAGAGGCGGCCCGGAGCGGGGGAGCTGCGGGTCTACGTCGGCGAGGTCGAAGGTGAGAAGAAGTGGGTCAGCCGCACCTTCCGCGGCGGGGAGCGGGCCGCATCCAATGCGCTCTCGGAGCTCGGCGACCTCGTCGCTGCTCGTCTGGCGGCAAGGGTGTCGGTGTCGACGCCGTCGCGGATCTGCTGGATGGCGTCGTGGGGCCACTCGAGCGCCTTGGCCAAGTTCGAGGCGTGGCCCCGTGGACACACGCCTCAGCAACGGCGCGCACCAGAGCGGGCGCTGGCTGCACGGCGGTGGATGGTGGCGGCACGTTCGATCCGAGCTGAACTGGCCGGACCCGCAACCTGTATCCTCAGCCACATGGTTCAAGCTCCGGCATGGGTGCTGCCTCACCCCGGCACGAACGGCTACGTGTCGTCGTGGGGTGAGGTGCACGCCGGTGCTGCTCCTCCCACGGCCTGACCTCACCGATCAGGCCGCCGGCTCGCGTCGCGAGTGGCGAGCGATCTCAACCTGATCGGCGTCGCGCCAACCGCTAGGTCAGAGGAGCATCTGTGGTCCCCAAGAAGTCGCGCCAACGCGCACGTCGCGTCGCGCACGTGAAGCCGTCGGTCGTTCCATGGTGACGACCGCATCTCCCCGCAGTCCTGAGCTGCTCGCCCGGGCCACCCGGGTCTCGACCGCCAGCGCGGTCTGGACGCTCGCCACGAGCGTCGTGTCCATCGCGATCGGTGTCGCATCGGGCAGTCTCGCCCTCGCTGCGTTCGGCGCCGTCGGCGTCTTCGACTGCGCCTCCGACGTCGTGCTGATCGTGCACTTCAGCCGAGAGCGTCGCGGGCTCCGTGCTGACCACATCGAGCGTGCGGCCGTGCAAGTCGTCGCCGTCGGCCTGGTCGTCGTCGGGCTCCGCACCGGATACCTCTCGCTCGACACGCTCACCGACCCCCGCGAGATCGATCAGTCGACGATCGGGCTCGTGGTCGCAGTCGTCTCCTTCGCGGCGCTCAGCGTCCTCGCGTTCGCCAAACGACGCATTGCCGCCCAGTTGGGAAGCCATGGTCTGCGAGCCGATGCCCAGCTCACGATCGTCGGGGCGGTGCTCGGAGCGATCACGGTGGCAGGGATGGCGGCGACGGCCGTGTTCGGCTGGTGGTGGTCGGATCCCGTGGCGGCGCTGGCCATCGCCGTCGGCGCACTGGGTCTGAGCATCGCGCCGTTCCGCTCCGCCGGCGGCGACCACACCTCGCCGGCGTGAGAGTCGGGCTCCTGGCCCGGGCCCCCCCTCG
>JAFAFZ010000167.1 GCA_023423215.1 Actinomycetes bacterium | reverse complement strand
GCCCACGGGAGCACCCGTGGGCCCGGACCCGACATGCGGCGTCGAACCTGCGGCCGGTGGTGCGGGACTCGGCGCAGGCGCGTCGCCATCGAGCCGCACGCGACCGTCCGCCGGAGCCCGCTCGGCGCTGATCGCCGCGTCGGATCCGACCGTGCGCCGTGCGTGCTCGTCCTGCTCGTCGGCATCGCGCCGACGGGCCGCGGTCGCGCCCACCTCGGGATCGTCGACCCGTCGGGCGAGCTTCGTGTGCCACCGCTCGCCCCACCATGCGCCGACGACAGCGCCGACGAGGATCGCGAGGATCGACACGATCGCGCCGACGACCGCGACGTCCGACACCTGGTCGCCGGTGACGGGTACACCGATGGACTGCAGGTTCGAGCGGATCTGGTCGTCGTCGTTCAACCAGCCGACGACCGAGCCGACGATCGCGGCGATCAGCAGGCTGCCGACGAACACGGCGACCCCGTGCAGCATGCCGGAACGGCGGCTCATGCGTCCGGCGACGTAGCCGCCGAAGAGGTAGGCGAGCAGCAGCGAGACGGCGGCGGCGAGCGACGCCACGGCCCCGCTGCTGGTCCAGTCGTCGGTGCGGAACTCGGTCTCGACGTCGGCGGCGCCCAGGATGGACCCGACGATCGAGGCGATCACGGCGAAGCTGCCGTACGCCGTGACGATCCCTGCGAGCACGCTGACGAGCGAGATCCGCGGGAGTCCGGCCTCCTCGATCACGGCTCGGTGCACCCTGCCCGGTCGATGCGTGGTGGCGGTCATGGCGGCTCCTCGGGGACGATCCTGCGCGCGATGTACCCGCTGGAGGTCGGTCGAGAACGTCCGGCCCCCGACCGCTCGACACCGCGACCGCCGACCCTCCTGCGATCGGAGGGAGAACCACCCCTTCCTTCCCGAACTTCGTTCACTTAGGGTGGCAGCGCCGTCGGCGCTGTGCCGACGGAGGGAGCGGGCGGACGAACGATCAGCCCGATCGACGGCAGTCGTCGACTGCATCGATCGGGTCGGGACGGACCGCGCGCGCCCATCACTGGAGGGTGAGGGAACAGCTCGATGCGCACGAAGACGACCAGGACCGCGATGAGGACGAGGGCCGTGGCCTCGCTGGGGGTCGCAGGCACCGCGGCGCTGGTGATCGCCTGCGTGCCGAACCCGGGTCCCGGCACGACGACGACCACGACCGAGGCGCCGACGACCACGACGACCGAGGCGCCGACCACCACGACCGAGTCGACCACGACGACGTCGACGACCACGACCACGATCCCTGCCGAGGACGAGGTCAGCACGGTGAGCGTCGCCGGTTCGCCCGTCGTCCTCGCGGCGCCGACCGGCGTCGCGGTTGGTCCCGACGGCACGCTCTACGTCGCCGAGTACAACGGCACCAGCGTCTACGCCGTCACGCCCGGCGCCGGCGGCAGCGTCACCCCGATCGCGACCGGCCTGAACAAGCCGAGCGGCCTGGACGTCGACGGCGACGGCAACGTGTTCGTCGCCGACCAGTACAACCGCCGCATCGTGAAGGTGGACGCGGACGGCAACCAGAGCGTGTTCGCAGGGAGCGGCCTCGCCGGCACCGCGGATGGCACCGGGACCGAGGCCTCGTTCACGACGCTGGTCAGCCTCGAGCTCGCGTCGGACGGCACGATCTTCGCCGCCGACCTCGACGCAGGGCAGATCCGCCAGATCTCGCCCGCGGGCGAGGTGACCACGTTGGTCAGCTCGTCACTCGGGATCCGGCCGACCGACGTCACCGCGACGACGACGACCGTCTTCGCGACCGACCAGGACGGCCAGCGCATCGTGGCCGTGGATCGCGCCACCGGCGCGGTCGCCACCCTGGCCGGCTCGCTCTACTGGCCCGGTTCGACCGACGGCATCGGCACCGACGCACGGTTCACCAGCCCGACCGGCATCGAGCTCGGTCCCGACGGCCTGCTCTACGTCGCCGAGCTCGGCAACCGTCGCATCCGGGTCATCGATCCGGCGACCGCCGAGGTGACGACGCTCACCGGCACCGGCGCGGCTGCGAGCATCGACGGCCCCCGCTCCACCGCGAGCTTCGACGGACCCTACGGACTCACGGTCCACGCGGGATCCCTGTTCGTGGCCGAGTTCACCAGCGGCCTGCTCCGCAAGGTGCAGCTGCCCTGAGCCGCTGACGGACCCGCTGCGACGGCAGCGGCCGACCGGATCGACGGGCAACCGTCTCCGTGTCCGGTCGCTGCCGTCGGCGCGTCCGGGTGCGGTTTCGGGGTCACGGCGTGACCACGAACGGCCATGATGTGCGCCGCGCGACCGGGCTCACCGCTGCGCACACGCCGAAGGAGACCGACATGCCGGACGCCCTGATCATCGACGCCTGCCGCACGCCCCGCGGCATCGGCAAGCCGGGCAAGGGCGCACTGGCGCACCTGCACCCCCAGCACCTCGGACGAACCGTGCTCGAGGCGCTCGCGACGCGCAACGACCTGGACACCTCGGACGTGGACGACATCGTGTGGGGCACCAGCGCGCAGGTGTGCGAGCAGAGCGGGGACCTGGGTCGGATGGCGGCGCTCGACGCGGGCTACGACGTGCGCGCGAGCGGCGTCACCCTCGACCGGTTCTGCGGCTCCGGCATCACCGCCACCAACATCGCGGCCAACGCGGTGATGGCCGGCATGGAGGACCTGGTCATCGGCGGCGGCACCGAGATGATGTCGCTGCCGAAGAAGGGACTCCTGCCGATGGGAGCGCTGAACGGCCACCTCCAGGAGCTGCACCCGCAGTCCCACCAGGGCGTGTGCGCGGACGCCATCGCGACGATGGAGGGCATCTCCCGTGGGTCGCTCGACGAGCTCGCCGCCGAGTCCCAGGCGCGCGCCGAACGCGCCATCGCCGAGGGCCGCTTCGACCGCAGCCTGGTGCCGGTGCTGAACCTGGACGGCACGGTCGCCCTCGACCACGAGCAGTTCCCCCGCCCCGGCACGACCGCCGAGTCCCTCGCCGCGCTGGCGCCCAGCTTCCCCGCCGTCGCCGACCACCGCCACGGCGAGGCGCCGACGTTCCGGGAGCTCATCAACCGGAAGTACCCCGACCTGCGGATCGAGCACGTCCACCACGCCGGCAACTCCTCGGGCGTCGTCGACGGCGCAGCGGCGGTGCTGATCGCCAGCGAGGACTACGCGGCGCGCCACGGTCTGACGCCTCGGGCGCGGATCGTGGCCACGGCCAACGTCGGCGACGACCCGACGCTGATGCTGAACGCGCCGGTGCCGGCCGCACGCAAGGTCCTGGCGCGGGCGGGCCTGTCGCTCGACGACATCGACGTGTTCGAGGTGAACGAAGCCTTCGCGGTGGTCGTCGAGAAGTTCCTGCGAGACCTCGACGTCGATCGGGAGAAGGTCAACGTGAACGGCGGCGCGATGGCGCTCGGCCACCCGATCGGTGCGACCGGGGCGATGCTGATCGGCACCGCGCTGGACGAGCTCGAGCGCACGGACGGCCGCTACGGGCTGATCACCATGTGCGCCGGCGGCGGCATGGCGCCGGCGATCGTCATCGAACGCGTCTGACCGTCGTCGGCGGGCGCTCGGACGCCCGCTGACACCCGCCCGGATTCGCGATCGTTGATCGCGTTTCTCCTGCGCGGTGCCCCTCGCGGCGGATACGTTCACGCCCATGTCGATCGCCATCACCGAAGACCACCTGGCGCTGTCCGAGACGGCCGCCGACTTCCTGGCCAAGCGAGAGGCGCGTGCGGGCAACCGCGCCCTGCTCGAGGCGCCGGACGAGCCGCTCCCCTCCTGGTGGGGCGAGCTGGTCGACCTGGGCTGGCTCGGGCTGCACCTCCCCGAGGACGTGGGCGGCTCCGGCTACTCCCTCGAGGAGCTCGCCGTGGTCGTCGAGCAGTTCGGTCGGGTCGTCGCGCCGGGGCCGTTCGTCCCGACGGTGATCGCCAGCGCCGTGCTGGCCGCCGTGGGCGGCGACGTCGCGGCGCAGCACCTGCCGGGCCTGGCCGACGGCTCGGTCGTCGGCGCGGTCGCGCTCGACGGCGACGTGACCGTCTCCGACGGCACGGCGTCGGGCGACGCCGGCAACGTGCTCGGCGGCGGCCTGGCGCAGCTGCTGCTCGTCGCCACGGGCGACGACGTCGCGGTCGTGCAGGTCGGCGACGGCGTCGACGTGCAGGTGCCCGCCAACCTGGACCCCGGACGTCGCACCGCCAAGGTCACCCTGGACGGCGTGCCGGCGGCGGTGCTGCCCGGCGCGCGTCGCACCCTCGTGGACCTCGCCCGTGTGATCCTCTCGGCCGAGGCGGTCGGCATGGCACGCGAGTGCACCGAGATGGCCGCCGGCTACGCGAAGGAGCGCATCCAGTTCGGACGGCCGATCGCCATGTTCCAGGCGGTCAAGCACCACTGCGCCAACATGGCGGTCGCGACCGAGCTGACCACGAGCGCGGTGTGGGACGCGGCCCGCGCCGCAGCCACGGGCGGCGAGCAGCTGACCTACGCCGCAGCGGTCGCGGCGACGCTCGCAGGACCGTCGGCGGACCTGTGCGCCAACCTGAACACCCAGGTGCACGGCGGCATCGCCATCACCTGGGAGCACGACGCCCACCTCTACCTGCGCCGTGCGTCGGTGCTGCTCGGCTACCTGCGACCGGACGAGGCCGCGACCGAGCTGACGGACCTGGTGCGCCGGGGAGTCGTGCGCGAGAAGGCCGTCGAGCTGCCGCCCGAGGCCGAGGCGATCCGCACCGAGGTGCGGGCCTTCGCCGAGCGCATCAAGGACCTGTCGAAGGAGGATCAGCGCGCCGAGCTGATCGAGTCCGGCTACGTGATGCCGCACTGGCCGAAGCCCTTCGGCCGCCAGGCCGGAGCGGTCGAGCAGCTCGTCATCGAGGAGGAGTTCTCGGCCGCCGGCGTCCAGCGCCCCTCGTACGGCATCACCGGGTGGAACATCCTCACCCTGATCCAGTACGCGGACGACGACCAGGTCGCTCGTTGGGTGCTGCCGGCGCTGCGCCAGGACGTCATCTGGTGCCAGCTCTTCTCCGAGCCCGACGCAGGCTCGGACGCCGCCGGTGTGAAGACGAAGGCGACGCGCGTCGACGGCGGCTGGCTGGTCAACGGCCAGAAGGTCTGGACGAGCGGCGCGCACGTCGCTGGGATGGGCTTCGCCACCGTGCGCACCAACCCGGACGTGCCGAAGCACGAGGGCATCACCACGATGGTCATCGACATGCACGCCGAGGGCGTCGAGGTCCGTCCGCTGAAGATGACCAACGGCGGCTCCGAGTTCAACGAGGTGTTCTTCAACGACGTGTTCGTGCCCGACGACGACGTCGTGGGCCCTGTCGACGGCGGGTGGACCGTCGCCCGTGCCACCCTCGGCAACGAGAGCGTCAGCATCGGCGGCGGTGACGGTGGCATGTCGCTGCCGCCCGCCTTCCTGGTCGCGCCGTACGACGCGCACCCGGATCGCCTTGCGGGCGGCGCGGCGCGTGTCGGTCGCTACGCCGCCGACCACCAGGCGATGTCGCTGCTGAACCTGCGCAGCGCGAACCGCGCCGTGGCGGGCGGCGAGCCCGGACCCGAGGGTGCGATCACCAAGCTCGTGCTCTCCGAGATCGGCCACGAGGCCGCGGCGGTGCTGACCGAGCTCAACGGTCCCGACGCCGCGTTCATGGAGGGCGACGGCGCGATCAGCAACCAGCTGGTGCTCATGCACCGTGGCCTGTCGATCGCCGGTGGCACGTCCGAGATCAAGCGCAACCAGATCGGCGAGCGCATCCTCGGCCTGCCGCGTGACCCGCTGATCAAGTAGCCCGGCCGGCGCCGTCGGCCGACCCACCCACCTCGAACCCGGTGCGGAAGTGCATGCCCCGGCATGCGCTTCCGCGCCTGCTCCACCGCAGTGAGCGCACGCGCCTCACGTCGAGGGCGAACCTCAGGGTCGGGCGGCCCGGCGTGCGGCGGCCTGCGCCGCGCAGCGCTGGGTCGGCATGGCCGTGAACCAGCAGCCGAGCTCGCTGAAGCCCCTCAGCATCCAGCTGCCGAGCATCGACCAGCGGTGACGCCGCCGGGTGCGCCGGACGGATCGCCGCCACTCGCGGTCCTCGACCAGGGACGCCACGATCACGTCGAACTCGTCGGGTCTCGTCGCTCGACCGTCCCCCGGCGTGCCCCGCCGGGCCATCGGCCCCTGCTGTCCGTGTCCGTCCGCCATGTCGACACTCCCCGTTGCGTCGTGCGCAGCGTAACTGAGACGGATGTCACATGGAAGTGTTCGGCTCAGCCCGTTCCGCCCAGCGAGTCGAGCGCCGCCGACATCATCTGCCGGACCGCCTCGACCGCCTGCTGCGGACGGACCATCACCTTGAAGTCGACGATCGACCCGTCGTCGTCGCAGGTGATCATGTCCACGCCGTTGACGTACTTGCCGTCCATCGTCGTCTCGAACTCGAGCACGGCGTCGCGTTCGCCGGTGAGCACGCGCACGTAGCGGAACCGCCCGTCCCACTCGTCGTCCGCCGACGCAGCGGACCCCGGCGCGTCGGTGCCATCGCCGTCCGCGGCTGCTCCGACGAAGGTCATCGCCGCGCCGGTCAGGTACAGCAGGACCGTGTCCTTGCCGTGGATCGGACGGAACAGCACGGGCGAGTGCAGCACGACCTCGTCGGCCAGCACACGCTCCAGCGCGCCGACCTCTCCCAGGAACAGCTGGTGCCAGGAGTGCAGGCACGCACCGATCGGGGTCGAGTCGTCGACGTCGTCCAGGAGCGAGGTGTCAGCCATGTGGGTCCGATCGATCGGGTCGCACGAGGCCCTCAGAGCCGTGGGCCGAGTCGGGCCCACTGGACGGGGTCGTGCGAGAAGACGAGCGTGATGCCGGCGGCGGCCTGGTCGCGCAGCCATGCGAAGCCGGCACGCTGCTGCGCCGGGTCGGCGACGACGGGCGGGAGCACGTCCTCGTCCAGGGCGAGCTGGCAGTAGCAGGCGTCGCCGACGAGCAGCAGACGACCCTCGACGAGCAGCGACTGGTGGCCCGGGGTGTGCCCCGGCGTCGGGACGGTCACGACCGACCCGTCGCCGAAGAGGTCGACTGAGCCGTCGATCAGCTCGACCTCCTGTCCCGTGAGGAAGTCCGGCGGGTGGTAGACGCCGAGCTCTGCCATCACCGGATCCTGCGCCGCCTCCCACTCCGCCGTCTGCACGACGAGCCGTGCCTCGGGCACCTCCGGCAGACCGCCGCAGTGGTCGAAGTGCAGGTGGCTCAGCACGGCACGATCGACGTCGGCCGGGTCGACGCCGCACTCCCCCAGCCGGGCACCCAGCAGACCTCCGGCCCCCAGGTCCACGTCGTACATCGACTCGATCGGACCGAGTCGGGAGGAGCCGTGCACGAGGTCGGGGTGCATTCCCGTGTCGAAGACGAGCGTGCCACGCTCGTGCTCCACCAGGAAGGACGCGACCGGCAGCCGGAACTCGCCGACGTGGCCGGACAGCATCGTGCCCAGGTCGGTGGTCAGCCAGCCGCACTCGAGTGGCCGCACGTCCACGGTCATCGCCGCAAGGTAGCGCTCCACCCGTCCCCGTCGCCGGGACATCGGTGAGAAGCTCTGGCCCGGAGGCCTGACCAGGCACTCGAGGGGACGCGACGCTCATGACCTTCTACACCGACCCGCTGCACGGCGAGCTCAGCAGCTGGAACCTGGGCTTCGGCCCGTACGGCGGCATGCACGTCGAGATGCTGAACCGCTCGCTGTTCAACCGGAACGCGCTCGACTGGCTCGACGAGGTGCTCGGCCAGAAGTAGGTGGGCCGGGCCGGCGACGCGCAAGCACCGTCCCGCGTCGCCGAGGTCGCCACGGCCACCAGGTCGCCGCCCGCGAGTACGTTCGGTCGGGACGAGAGGGAGCGACGATGACGTCCGACCAGCCCCACGAGCAGCCGGACACGGACGGGAACCTGGCCGTCGCCGGCAGCGTGCACGCCTCGGACAGCGTCGCGGTGGCGGGCAGCGTGTCGACGAAGCGCAGCGTGGCCGTGGCCGGCAGCGCGGCCACCGCGTTCAGCGCCGGGGTCTCGCACAGCGCTGCGACCGTGACCAGCGTGGCCGTCGCGGGGAGCGCAGCGACCGTCGCCAGCGTGGGCGTCGCGGGCAGTGCCGCGACCTCGGGCAGCGTCGCCGTGGTCGGCAGCGCGGCCACCGTCGGGAGCGTCGGCATCGTGCTCAGCGTCCTGACGTTGTTCGGCACGGGCCTGCGCAACTGCGTCGCGACGGTCGGGTGCGTCCGCTGCCGGCGCTGCGTCGGCTGCGTGGGATGTGTCGACTGCGTCGGGTGCGTGGGCTGTGTCGGGTGCGTCGGGCTGCGCGGCGCCGTCGGCCAGCGGGGCGTCGTCGCCCCCGCGTGACCGCCCGCCGCTCAGTCCAGCTGGTGTCGCTCGAAGAACTACCAGATCACCG
>JAFAFZ010000152.1 GCA_023423215.1 Actinomycetes bacterium | reverse complement strand
CCCCGTGCGCAGGTCGTTCACTAGCGTGTGGCCGCGACGGGGTCGCATCCCGTCGAGCAGAGGGGGGACCTCATGAGCATCGTCGAGCCGGCACCGTCGGACCTGAGCCTGTTCGCGGACGAGACGTTCTGGACGAGGGGTTCCGAGGCCCGCGCCGAGACGTTCCGCCGCCTGCGCGCCGAGGCGCCGATCTGCTTCATGGAGGAGCCCGAGATCCCCGACTTCGGCCAGGGTCCGGGCTTCTGGTCGCTGACCCGGCACGCGGACGTCATGCACGTCTCGCGCCACCCGGACCTGTTCTGCTCGGGCCGCGGGACGAACATCCCCGACATGCCGATCGAGCTGGCCGAGTTCATGGGCTCGATGATCAACATGGACTCGCCGCGGCACACCCGACTGCGCA
Organism: Actinomycetes bacterium; assembly: GCA_023423215.1. GTDB lineage: Bacteria > Actinomycetota > Acidimicrobiia > Acidimicrobiales > Microtrichaceae > JAFAFZ01. The sequence continues at coordinate 3,734 of JAFAFZ010000152.1, read as the reverse complement.
TGATCGTCAACCGGGCGTTCACCCCGCGGCGGGTCGCGGCGATCGACCAGCACGTGCACGTCGCCGCTCGCGAGATCATGCGCGGGGTCGCCGGCAAGGGCGAGTGCGACGTCGTCGAGGAGATCGCCGCCCAGCTCCCGCTCCAGATCATCTGCGAGATGATGGGCATCCCCCGGGAGCAGTGGCACCGGGTGTTCGAGCTGACGAACGTCGTCCTGGGTGCCGGCGACGTCGAGATGACCCCGTCGATGGACGTGCTCATGGCGGCGGTGATGGAGCTCACGATGATCGCCCAGGCCGTCGGCGAGGCGCGCCTTGCGGACCCGACCGACGACCTGACCTCGGCGATGATGCACGCCGAGGTCGACGGCGAGCGCCTCCAGCCGATGGAGATGGCCAGCTTCTTCATCCTGCTGTCCGCCGCCGGGAACGAGACGACGCGCAACGCGATCAGCCACGGCCTGTACCAGCTGACCCGCCACGAGGACCAGCGCTCGATCTGGCAGGCGGACCCCGACGGCGTGCGCGCCACCGCGGTCGAGGAGATCGTCCGGTGGGCGACGCCGGTGGTGCACTTCCGCCGCACCGCCACCCAGGACACCGAGATCGCCGGGGTGCCGATCGCCGAGGGCGACAAGGTCGTCATGTGGTACGAGTCGGCCAACCGCGACGAGGACGTCTTCGAGGACCCGTACCGCTTCGACGTGCGCCGCACCCCGAACGAGCACGTCGGCTTCGGCGCCGGTGGCCCACACTTCTGCCTGGGCGCCAACCTCGCCCGCCGCGAGATCGGCGTGATGTTCGACGAGCTGTTCCGCTGGCTGCCCGACCTGCGCACGGTCGGCGAGCCGTCCTACCTGCAGTCGCCGTTCATCCACGGCATCAAGCGCCTCGGCGGCGAGTTCACCCCGACCGAGGTCCCCGCGCTCGAGGAGTGACGTCGCGGACGTCGGGCCCGACCGCTTCCGGGCGGGGCGCCGGTAACGTCGCCGGATGCGGGAACCCCGACGGCTGCTGCTGACCGGCGTCTGCGCCGTCGCGCTGCTCGCGACCATCGCCCCCGCCTGCGACGAGGACGACCCGTCGGACGTGGGCGCGCCGGGCGCGGAGCCCGCTCCCGCTCCCGCTCCTTCTTCGCCCGAGCTCGCCGAGGTGGACGACCCGTACTTCCCCGGCGTGGGTGACGATCGCTACGACGTGCGCTCGTACGACCTGGCGGCGCACACGACGATCGCGGGCACCGACCGCCTGGACGCGACGATGACGTTGACCGCCGTCGCCCGGACCGACCTGGACGAGCTGTCGCTGGACCTGGACGGCTTCGACGTCGGCGAGGTGACGATCGACGGCGTGCCGGCGGCGGCGCGTCGGGGCGACGCGACGCTGGTGCTCACCCCGGCGGCACCGATCGCGTCGGGGACGACCTTCACGGTCGTCGTGCCGTACTCGGGCACGCCCGGCGGTGCCGTGCACGACCCGGACCGGCGGCTGGAGGAGGGTGGCGGCTGGGTCGACCTGGGCGCCTCGTCCGCGGTGCTCGCCCAGCCCATCGGCGCACGCACCTGGATCCCGGTGAACGACCTGCCGTCGGACAAGGCGACCGTGCGCGTCGCGGTGACGGTGCCCTCGCCGCTGACTGCGGTGTCGAACGGCCGGCTGGTGGAGCGCAACGACGATCCGGCGACGGGCACGTCGACGTTCGTGTGGGCCGCCGCCGAGCCCATGGCGCCGTACCTGATCACGCTGGCGCTCGGCGAGTACCGGCTGCTCGAGCGTGCGCCGGTCGGTCCGGCGACGGTGCTCGACGCCGCGCCGCCGGACCAGGTCGGGCTGGCGGACGCGGCGTTCGCCCCCTTCACCGAGATGCTCACCTGGTTCTCGGGCCGGTTCGGGCCGTACCCGTTCGCGGACGCCGGCAACGTCGTCGTCGCCGACCTGCCGCCCACGGCGTTCGAGTCGCAGACCCGGTCGATCTTCTCGGACGACACCCTCGACGACGACGGGACCGAGGAGCTGGTCGCGCACGAGCTGGCGCACCAGTGGTTCGGCAACGCGGTGACGCCGCGCACCTGGGCGGACCTGTGGTTGAACGAGGGACCTGCGGTGCACGCCCAGTGGAGCTGGACCGAGCACGCGGGCGGTGCGTCGGTGCTCGAGTCGGCGCTCGAGTCGTGGGACCCCGACGACCCCGACCTGGACGTGCCGCCCGCCGCGCCCGGCGTCGCACAGCTCTTCGGGACCTCGGTCTACGTGCGCAGCGCGCTGTTCCTGGTCGAGCTCCAGCTGCTGATGGGCGACGAGCCCTTCGACCGCCTGCTGCGGACCTGGGTCGAGGAGCACCGCTTCGGCAACGCGGACACCGAGCAGTTCGTCGAGCTCGCGTCGCGGATCCACGGCTCGTCGATCGAGGCGCTGAGCGAACCGTGGCTCCACGGCGACGAGCTGCCCGAGCTCAGCTTCGACGAGTCGGATCTGTAGCGGGTCGGCACCCTGCGCCTCCGCGGCGGCATCCCCGGTTCTCGGAACGGATCGATCACTTCGCGAACGGTTCGTTCCGAGTTCGTGGGGCCGCTCAGATCCTCGGAACGATCCGACCACTTCGCGAACGATCCGTTCCGAGAACGGAAGGGTCGGACACGACGGGCACGTCGTGGCGGGCGGTCGCCGCCGATCAGTCGTCGACGAGCACGCGGCGGACCGAGAGCGCCATGCGGCGGCGGCCCTTGTCGACCCCGAGCACCTTCACCATGACCTGCTCGCCGGGGGTGACGAGCTCGTCCGGGCGGTAGCCGGGCACGTCGGAGAGCTCGGAGATGTGCACCAGCCCCTCGGCGCCCGTGGCGTCCAGGCGGGCGAACACGCCGTAGTCGACGACCCGGACGACCGTGGCGGACTCGATGCCGCCGATGGTGACCTGGTCCAGCGGGTCGGGCTGCACCTGGCGCAACGACAGGCCGATGCGGCGCTTCGACTTGTTGACGTCGAGCACGACGACCTCGACCTGCTCGCCCACCTTCACGACGTCCTCGACGCGCTCGAGCCGACCCCAGGTCAGCTCGCTGCGGTGCACGAGACCCCGCACGCCGCCCAGGTCCACGACGGCGCCGTAGTCCACCACGCTGACGACCCGGCCCGTCACCTTGGCGCCGGGCGACAGGGAGCGCAGCGACTCGCGCTCGGCCGCGCGGCGACGCCGACGCTGCAGGTCGCGCACCGACAGCACGATGCGGTCCGCGTTGCGGTCCGCCTCCATGACGAGCGCCTCGACCTCGGTCCCGACGAGCGACGCGGGGTCGGTGCCGGGGGTGTCCGAGAGCAGCGAGGTCGGCAGGAAGCCGCGCAGGCCGACGTCGACCACGACACCGCCCTTGACGACCTTCGTGACCTTGCCCGTGACGGGTGTGTTCGAGGACTTGGCGGCGTCGAGCCGTTCCCAGGCCTGCTGCTTGCGAGCCCACGACAGCGACAGCACGGCGCGCTGCTTCGGGTCCTCGCGCGCGAGCAGCGCGGCGTCGACCGTGTCGCCGAGCGTGGGCGGGCCGCTGAAGTCGGACCGGGGGATGACGCCGACGCGCCCGTCCGCCAAGCGGACCTCGACCTCGTCGGGGTGCACCGCCGCGATCGTGACGGTGACGATGCGGCCGACGATGACGCCACCGGAGCTGGCCTGCTCGGTCGCCTTGTCGGCGTGCACGGGTGGTCCGACCGTGGCGCCGGCCGGGGCGCTCTGGCCG
>JAFAFZ010000089.1 GCA_023423215.1 Actinomycetes bacterium | reverse complement strand
AGCTCGGTCAGGGTGAACTGCACCGCGGTGAAGCGCCGGTGCAGGCGGACCGCCTCGGGGGAGAGCAGCGGGGCGACGAGCGCTCGCCACCGGTAGGTGCTGTCGGTCGGGTCCTCGACGCTGGCAGCGGCCAGCACGGGCTGCGGCGCGGTGGCCAGGTCCGCCATGACCTGCAGGTAGCCCGGTCCGCCGTCCGCGTCGTCCAGCTCGGCGGCCAGCGGACGCACGAGCGCACCCGCGAGCGCCCGAAGGTCGTCCTCGCCGACCGCCTCGTACTGGTCGAGCAGCGCGTGGCGGCGTGCCTCGACCGCGCCGTGGTGCTTCGCCAGCACGGCGCGCACCAGTCCGGAGCGGTCGCCGAAGTGGTACTGCACGGCGCTCGAGTTGCCGACCTGCGCCTCGGCCAGGATCTCGCGCAGCGAGACCGCGTCCAGGCCACGCTCGGCGAACAGCTGCTCGGCCGCGCGCACGAGGCGCTCACGCACCCCCGTCGTCGCCGTGGCCTCGCTCACCGCACCGTCCCTCCGTCGCGCCCGTCGCGCTCGTCGTGCGGAGCGCAGGATGCACTAGGTTGCCCCGCAATGCACGCGCATTGATCCTACCGACACCTGCACCGCTCGCTCACCTCGGCGTGCCGAGCCGTGCGGCGCCGACCGACCCGGAGGCCCCCGCATGTCCATCGACTTCACCCTCTCGCCCGAGCTCGAGGAGCTGCGGCTGCGCGTGCGCGCCTTCATCGAGGACGTCGTGAAGCCCGGCGAGGCCCGCATCGGGGACCCGGACGAGATCGAGCGGAGCGAGTACCTCGACATCCTCTTCGGCATGCGCGCCCCGGCGCGCGCGCAGGGCCTGTGGCTGCCGCACATGCCCGAGGAGTGGGGCGGCATGGGCCTGGGCCACGTCGAGCTGGCCATGGTGCAGGCCGAGGCGGCGAAGGCGTACTACGGGCCCTTCGTCCTGAACTGCCAGGCCCCGGACGAGGGGAACATGCACACGCTGCTGCACTGGGCGACGGACGAGCAGAAGGAGAAGTACCTGCGTCCGCTCTGCGACGGCATGGCGATGAGCTGCTTCGCGATGACCGAGCCCGAGGTCGCCGGCTCCGACCCGACGTTGATCCGCACGACGGCGATCCAGGACGGCGACGAGTGGGTCATCAACGGCCACAAGTGGTTCATCTCGAACGCCCGCCGCTCCAGCTTCGCGATCCTCGTCGCCCGCACCGAGGACGACCCGGACCTGCCGCAGGCGGCCAACTCGGCGTTCCTGGTCGACATCCCGTCCGAGGGCTGGAACCGGGTGCGAGAGGTCGAGACCATGCACGGCGGCTCGGGTCACTCCGAGATCGTCATCGAGGACCTGCGGGTGCCCGCCTCGAACATGCTCGGCGGCAGGGGGCAGGGCCACCTGCTCGGCCAGTACCGCCTGGGTCCGGCCCGACTCGCGCACTGCATGCGCTGGATCGCCCAGGCCGAGACGGCGCTCGACATGATGGTGGACCGCTCGCTGCACCGCTACGCCCACGGCTCCCTGCTGGCCGAGAAGCAGGGCATCCAGTGGATGATCGCGGACTCCACGATGGAGCTCTACCAGTCGAAGCTCATGGTCCTGCACGCGGCCTACCGCATCGACCACGGTCTGGACTTCAAGAGCGAGGTGTCGATGGCGAAGCACTTCGTCGCGAACATGCTGAACCGCGTCATCGACCGGTCGATCCAGGTCCACGGCGCGCTCGGCTACTCGACGGACACCCCGCTGGCCCACATGTACCAGCACGCCCGCTGGGCGCGGTTCGCCGACGGCGCCGACGAGGTGCACCAGATGCGCATCGCCCAGCGCACGATCGACGCCTACCGCGACACGGGCAGCACCCGGCGCGCCACCGGCGACCTGCCGCTCTGACCCGTCCGACGGTCGGCGTCCCGACCTTCCCCACGGGCGTCGAGGCCGCCGAGGTCTCAGCCCGCAGAGGCCTCGGGGTGCAGCCAGGTGCGCACCAGGTCCCGCAGCCGATCGATCCCGACGTGCTTCGCCGCGCTGACCCAGACCACGTCGCGTGGCTCCAGGTCGCACTTCGCGGCCAGCTCCTTCTTCCGCTTGTCCCGCGCCGAGGACTTCACCTTGTCGTGCTTGGTCGCCACCACGGTGTGCGGGCGACCGTACGAGCGCAGCCACTCGAGCATCTGCACGTCCAGCTTCGTGGGGCCGACCTCGCCGTCGACGAGCACCATGATCATCTCGAGCTCGTCACGCCCGAGCAGGTAGCCCTCGATCATCGGCTGCCACGCGGCGCGCACCTTCGCCGGAGCGTTCGCGAAGCCGTAGCCCGGCAGGTCGATCACGGCGCCGTCGGTGCGGTCCGCGTCCTGGCCGAGCGCGAAGTAGTTGATGAGCTGCGTGCGGCCGGGCGTCTTCGACACCTTGGCCAGGCCCTTGTGGTTGCTCAACGCGTTGATGAGCGAGGACTTGCCGACGTTGGAGCGTCCCACGACGGCGACCTCGGGCACGCCGGTGTGGGGCAGCTGGTCGGCGACGGCGGCCGAGGTGACGAAGCGGAGCTGGAGCGGGGCGGACATGCGGCGACCATTGTCGCCGCTGCGTGGCGGCCGGCGCGCCTCGGCCGCGACCTCAGCG
>JAFAFZ010000082.1 GCA_023423215.1 Actinomycetes bacterium | reverse complement strand
CCCGGTGCCGAGCGCGCTCGGGGCGCCCCAGCACTGATCGCGCAGGACCGACACCCCTCCCCCGATCGGGGGAACCATCGAACCTTGTTCAGTTTGCTTGACGCGACATCGACCCTCGTGTCGGATGGGTGACATGCGTCGCAATGTGGGGGGAACCGTTCGACTCGCGGCCGTGGCACTGCTCGCCTCGGCCGCCCTGATCACCGCCTGTGCTCCGAGCACCGGCGGACCCGGAGGTCCGGGAGGGCCCGGGACCGGTCGACAGCTGATGCGGGTGCTCTCGGGCAACCCGCTGGTGCCGACCGACGCCTTCGGCGGCCCGCAGCGTGCCATGTCCGCCGACTTCTCGCGTTCGGCGGTGCTGATCCCGCCGCCCGCCGGGTCCTGGGTCACCCAGATCGGCGTCTGGGACGAGGCCACCGGCACCACCACCCAGCTGACGAACCTGGACGCGGACACCTTCGCCCTGGGGCAGCCGTACATGACGGCGGACGGATCGACGATCTTCTACCTGCAGAACAGCAGCAAGATCGACCCGTACGACCTCGCCGACCAGGAGCGCGGCGTCTTCCGCCTGGACGTGGCCACCGGCGCCATCAGCCCGGTGTCCTTCGGCAACGGCCCGGGCATCCTCGACTACGCGATCGACGGTGACGGCGACGTCGTCCTGGCCAAGAACGGCTGGACCGTCGCTGCGTCGATCGGCGGGGTCCTCACGACCCTGGGCACCGGCACGGTGAACGGCACGCAGTACGCGGTCCACGCACAGTCGCTCTCGACGAACGGGCGCTTCGCGGCGATCGCCACCAGCACCCCGATCGGCGGCGGGCTCCAGCAGGCCGGCATCACCGTGTTCGACCTGCAGCTCGGGACGGTGCACGCCGCCTGGACCGGTCCCACCAGACCGTGGAACCCGCAGATCATCGCCAGCCCGCACGACTTCATCCTGCGCATCGGCGGCACCACCGACGACGGCTCGGTGGTCTTCACCCAGGGGCTCGGCGGTCCGCTGCAGCTGCTCGACGGCACCACCGGGACGACCGCTCCCACCGTCGTGTCCGACGCGTTCGTCGATGCCAGCTCCTGGAACGGACGCCACGTCCTGTTCCGCGGACCGGCCTCGATCGACCACGACGAGCAGACCCTGGACCTGCAGACCGGTTCGGTCGACGACGCCCACCTGGAGCCGACGCTCGCCGGCAACTGGACGTCGGTCGGCGTGTCCGACGACGGCGAGCGCATCCTCCTCTACGGCACGGACGCGAACCACGTGCAGGGCTACTACCTGTGGGAGCGCTACTCCTGACGGCAGGTCCGACCGATCCGGGCAGCGACGCTGCTGCTCTCCGACCTCGGGTCAGCCGACGTCGGTGAGCAGCAGGTCGTCGTGCGTCTCCCGTCGGACGACCAGGCGGGCCGTGCCATCCGCGACGAAGACGACGGCCGGGCGCAGGACCTTGTTGTAGTTCGAGCCCATCGAGTGCCCGTAGGCGCCGGTGACCGGCGTGGCGATGACGTCGCCGACCGCCAGGTCCGCCGGGACGCGTCCCTCGCGGACGAGCAGGTCGCCCGACTCGCAGTGCTTGCCGACCACCCTCGCGGCGTACGGGCGCTCGGCCCGCGGCGCCCGCGGGAGGAACGCCGCGTAGCCACTGCCGAACAGCACCGGCCGCGGGTTGTCGCTCATGCCCCCGTCGACCGAGACGTAGGTGCGGACGCCGGGGATGAACTTCACCGTGCCGACCGTGTAGAGCGTGACGGCCGCCGCGGCCGAGATGGCACGCCCCGGCTCGACCGAGACCTGCGCGGTGATGCCGTGGGCGAGGCACGTCTCGAGGATCGCCGTGCCCCACTCGGTGATGGTCGGCGCCTCGTCGCCCTCGACGTACGCGACGCCGAGGCCGCCGCCGACGACCAGCTCGGGCAGGCCCTGCTCGACGACGAACGGCGCCACCGCGACGAGGCCCTCGAGGAAGTTGTCGACGCTGAACACCTGGCTGCCGATGTGCAGGTGCAGGCCGACGAGGTCCATCGCAGGGCTGTCCGCGGCCCGGCGCACGGCGTCGGCGGCCTGACCGGTCGGCAGTGGGAACCCGAACTTCGAGTCGAGGTTGCCGGTCTGGACGTGCTCGTGGGTGTGCACCTCGATGCCGGGGTTGATGCGCAGCAGCACCGACGGTGCGGGCAGGCCCGACGCGACGAGCTCCTCGATGCGGTCCATCTCGTCGAAGGAGTCGACGACGATGCGTCCGACGCCGAGCGACAGGGCCGACTCGAGCTCGACCGTCGACTTGTTGTTGCCGTGCAGCTCGAGCCGTTCCGCCGGCACCCCGGCGGCCAGCGCCACGTGCAGCTCGCCGCCGGTGGCGACGTCGAGCCGCAGTCCCTCCTCGTGCACCAGGCGGGCCATGGCGCGGCACAGGAACGCCTTGGTGGCATAGATGGCGCCGCCGTCGCCGAACACCGCCCGCGCCTCTCGGCACCGGGCGCGCAGCTGGGCCTCGTCGTAGACGAACAGCGGCGTGCCGAAGCGCTCCGCGAGCTCGAGCACGTCGACGCCGCCGATAGAGAGGCGGCCGTCGACGGACGCGGTCGAGTGGTCCGGCAGCAGCTCGAAGGGCAGGGCCGAGTGCTCGGCCCGGATGGTCGGGGTGTGGGCCACGGCCTCGCTCACATCTGGTCGGGCGCGTCGACGCCGAGCAGGTCGAGCCCGACGCGCAGTCCGGCGCCGGCGGCCTCGGCCAGCCACCAGCGCGCCTGGCGCAGGTCGTCCGGGGTGTCGGGCGCCAGGATCGGGCAGTCGTGGTAGAAGCCGTGCACCGCGGCGGCCAGGTCCCGCACCCAGGTCGTGATCTTGTGCGGCGCACGCTCGCGTGCGGCCAGCTCGACCACGTCGGGCAGCACGAACAGGGTCCGCAGGATCTCGAGCTCCCTGTCGTGGGTCAGCAGCGACAGGTCCACCTGGTCCAGCGGCACCCGGTCGATGCCGCGTTCCGCGGCGACGCGTGCGATGGACCGGATGCGGGCGTTCGCCATCTGCACGTAGAACACGGGGTTCTCGTTGGACTGGGCCACGATGAGGTCCAGATCGACCGTCTGGGGCGAGTCCACCGACTGGAGCAGGTAGGTCAGGCGGACCGCGTCGGTGCCGACCTCATCCAGCAGGTCCTCGAGCGTGATGAGGTTGCCCGACCGCTTGGAGATGCGGACCTCTTCCCCGCCCTGCTCGAGCCGGACGAGCTGGGAGATGATGACCTCGAGGTCGGCCGGGTCGTGGCCGAGCGACTGGACCGCCGCCTTCACGCGCGGCACGTAGCCGTGGTGGTCCGCGCCCCACACGTTGATGAGCAGGTCGAAGCCACGGGCGAACTTGTCGCGGTGGTAGGCGATGTCGGGCAGCAGGTACGTGAACTCGCCGTCGCTCTTGACGAGCACGCGGTCCTTGTCGTCGCCGTGGTCCGTCGAGCGCAGCCACACCGCGCCGTCCGCGTCGTACACGACGCCGCGGGCGCGCAGGTCCTCGAGCGTCGTCGCGATCGCACCCGAGTCGACCATGTCGCGTTCGGAGAACCAGGTCTCGTAGGTGACGTTCATGCGCTCGAGCACCTCTCGGATGTGGCGCAGCGCGTGCTCCTCGCCCCAGCTGAGCGGGTCGGCGTCGTCGGGCATGAGGGCCGCCCAGTCGACGATGTACTGGCCCTGGTAGCCGCCCTCGGGCGGCTCCTCCCCCGCCTTCCGCGCCGCGAGCGACGCGGCGAAGGTCTGCATCTGGACGCCACGGTCGTTGATGTAGAACTCGCGCGAGACGGAGTGGCCGGTGAACTCGAGCAGGCGCGCCAGGCTGTCGCCGTAGGCGGCGCCGCGGGCGTGGCCGGCGTGCACCGGGCCGGTCGGGTTCGAGGACACGAACTCGACCATCACCCGCCGACCCTCGCCGACGGTGCTGCGTCCGTAGTCGGGGCCGGCCTCGAGCACGGCCGGCACGAGCTCGTGCAGCCACGCGT
>JAFAFZ010000619.1 GCA_023423215.1 Actinomycetes bacterium | reverse complement strand
GCGAGCAGCCGACGGCCGACGGCGAGTTCGAGCGCGTGGACCCGGAACGGGTGGACCTGCGTGCGGACGCGGTGGCGGAGGCGATCGAGTACGCGACGGCCAAGGGCGGGCAGTCGGTGCGGGTGTACCGCCACGACTGCCTGGTGGGGACGGGCGGATGGGACCCGCTCACCGAGTCCTCGCTGCTCCCGGCCTGGTCGATGACCAAGGGCGTCGTGTCGGTCGTGGCCGGCCGTGCGGTGACGCTCGGCCTGCTGGACGTCGACGCGCCGATCGGGCGCTACCTGGACGGGTTGGACGAGGCGCACGCGGCGATCACCGTGCGCCACCTGTTGACCCAGACCTCGGGCCTGCGCTTCGCGTGGGCGAACGACCTGAACGCGGCCGCGACGCTCGACTCCGCGCGGCGGGTGCTCACGCGGCCGTTCGAGGCGGAGCCGGGCACGAAGTTCATCTACGCGCAGACGACCGTGACGGCGCTCGTGTCGGTGGTGCAGGCGGCGGTGGGTGAGGACTTCCAGGCGTTCGCCGATCGTGAGGTGTTCCGGCGCATCGGGATCGAGCGTCACGAGTGGCACTGGGAGCGCGACGTGGTCGGCACGACGCAGGGCTTCGCGTTCCTGTCGATGACGCCCAAGGGGTTCGCTCGGATCGGGTCGCTGCTGGGCGACGGGGGCCGGTGGCGCGGGGAGCCCCTGATCGATCCCGAGTACATCCGCCAGGGAGCCACCGGCACGCCGGTGAACCCGGGCTACGGGTTCCTGTGGCGGACGAACCACGGGCCGGACGGGGTGCCGGGTCCGCTCCAGGACCCGGAGCTGGTGTCGATGTCCGCTGCGCCCGAGGACACGTTCTACCTGTCGGGACTCTTCGAGCAGAACGTGATCGTGGTGCCGAGCCTGGACCTGGTGATCGTGCGCATGGGACTTCCCGAGCAGATCTTCGGCGATCCCATGGGCGAGGTGAAGGGCCGCCGACCGGACTGGGACCACCGGTTCTTCCGCATCCTGCTGTCGGGCGTCACCGACGTGGCGCTCGCCGATCCGGGCGAGTGGGTGCCGCCGCCCGAGGGTCCTCCCGAGGGGCTCGAGCTCGAGCACCTCATCGGCATCGGCTTCTGAGCCGGGGCGCGGCGCGCCCCCGCTCAGGTGCCCTTGTGGTTCAGGACCTGCGTCAGCGTGTGGCGCACCGAGACCAGGTCCTGCTGGTCCGCCATCACCTGATCGATGTCCTTGTACGACCGGGGGTCCTCGTCGAGGAGCGCGGCGGCGTGGTCCTCGTTCCACGCCTTCCCCGACATCTGCGCGCGCAGGCCGGCGAGGTCGAGCTGGCGGCGCGCCTGGCCGCGCGACAGCCTGCGCCCGGCGCCGTGCGAGCACGAGCAGTACGACGCCGGCGAGCCGGCGCCCTCGACGATGTAGGTGCGGGTGCCCATCGATCCGGGGATGACGCCCAGGTCGCCGGAGCGCGCCCGGATCGCTCCCTTGCGGGTGATCCAGAGGTTGCGGCCATGGTGGTGCTCGCGAGCGGTGAAGTTGTGGTGGCAGTTGATCCGCTGCGACCCGTCCACGTCGCGACCGACGACGGCGGCGACCTCGGCGAGCACGGCGTCCACCATCACCTCACGGTTCGCGAGGGCGTAGTCCTGCGCCCAGAGCATGTGGCGGATGTACGCGTCGAACTCGGGGGTCCCCTCGACCAGGTACGCCAGGTCGGGGTCCTCGAGCTCGATGAAGTACGCCCGCATCAGACCCTTGGCCTGCTCGATGTGGGCGGTGGCGAGCTGGTTGCCGATCCCGCGCGAGCCCGAGTGCAGCACGATCCACACGCGGTCGCGCTCGTCCAGGCACACCTCCACGAAGTGGTTGCCGGAGCCGAGCGAGCCGAGCTGCCTCGCTGCCGTGCGCGCCTGCTTCGCCGTCAGGTCGGCGGCCCGGACGTCCTCGAGCAGCGTGCGGCCGGCGGCCGACACGTCGTCGTGGTCGTGGCCGCGACCGACGCCGGCGGGCACGACCCGGGCGATGCGGTCGTGCAGCGCGCCGAGGTCGTCGGGCAGGGCGTGCGAGGTGAAGGCGCACTCGACGGCGATCATGCCGCAGCCGATGTCCACGCCGACCGCGGACGGGATGATGGCGCCCTCGGTCGGGATGACCGAGCCGATGGTCGCGCCCTTGCCGATGTGCGCGTCGGGCATGAGCGCGACGTGCCCGGCGACGAACGGCATCGACGCGGCGCGCTGCGCCTGGTCGAGGACGGGCTGGTCGATGTCGCTCGCCCAGTTCAGGACGTCGTCGATCTTGGTGGGCATGACGGGTCCCCTTCTCTCCGGGGGTGACGTTGTAGCCGCCGGACCGCGGTCCGGTCACCGGAGTTCCCTCGCACGGCGGCGAGGCGGCAGGACGCCCCGACCCTCAGTAGGGGTGCCGGTCGTGCTTGTCCATCCAGGCGCGGTAGGACTCCTCGCCCAGGTCCGGGCGGAACTGGACGATCGGGATGCGCCGCTCGTGCAGCGGCCGGCTGAAGTCCTCGTACTGGAACGCGTCGTCGAAGCCGATCGCACGGGTCGCCTCGAGGTCGTTCGCGAAGTACACCTCGTCGAGGCGCGCCCAGTAGATCGCCGCCATGCACATGGGGCACGGCGCACCGCTGGCGAAGATGCGCAGCCCGCTCAGCATCCGTGCGCGGAACGGCACCGGATCGTCCGACCCCTCGGGTCGCGGGATCAGCTCCAGGGTCGAGCGGTCTCGGCGGTCCGGCGGGATGGTGGGCGCGTCGGGGTTGAGCACGGCGACCGCCTTCCGGATCGCCTCGATCTCGGCGTGCGCCGTGATGTCGCCGCTCACCAGCACCCGGTTCTGCCCGCGGGCCACGATGCGCCCGTCCGCGGTCGCGATCACGGCGCCGAACGGCCCGCCCCAGTCGCGCACCGCGGCGTCGACGGCGAGGCGGCACGCCTCGGCCATCAGCTCGTCGTCGCTGTGGCGTTCCTCGTCCGTGGACTGCGTGGACATGGTGCCGACGCTACCGGCGGCACCTCGGACGCCGACCCCGCCGTAGCGGTGTCGCCGCAGAGCTCCCACCGCCGCAACGCAGCGGCTCAGGCCCGTCGGGCGGAGCGCTCGCCGTCCGCGACGACGAACGTGTCCACGTGCGCCGTCGGCGAGTCCGGGTCCCACTCGTCCGCGATGTAGTGGAACTCGCAGCGCAGCTCGTCGGGTGTCACGGTGACCAGGCCGAAGCCGTGCTCGGGGTCGAAGTAGCGCACGTGCGGGTTCGCCGCCGAGTAGTCCTCGTCGAAGATCACCGTCGAGATCGAGCTCGCCACGAACTCGGGCATGACGACCGGCGAGGTCGTGTCGCCGGGGGTCTCGTGGACGTCGAGCACGAAGCTCGCGTGCCAGTCGCCCGTCACCACCACGGGGTTCGACACGCCCGCCGAGGTGATGCCGGCCAGCAGGCGTTCGCGCACCGCCGGGTACCCGTCCCAGGTGTCGCGCGTGAAGCTCGGCGCCTCGGCCGTGCCCAGGTTCAGCCCGGCGAGCATCAGCGGGTTCGCGATCACGTTCCAGCGCGTGCTCGACCCGGTCAGCCCGTCGAGCAGCCACGCCTCCTGCTCCTCGCCCAGGTTCGTGCGCGCCGGATCGGTCGCCGCCTCGCACAGCGGCCCCTCGTCCGCGGCGAGCCCGCCCCCGGTCCGGCACGGCGGCACGTCCGCGTGCTGGCGCGTCTCGATCGAGAACAGCGAGAGCAGCGACCCGAACGCCACGGCGCGCTGGACCTCGATCTCATCGAACTCCTCGGGCGTGCCCTCGGGGTCGGGGTCGATGCGCACGGGGTGGTGCTCGTACCAGGCCTGGTACGCCGCCAGCCGGCGGTCGCGGCTGAGCGGCTGGTCGACGTCGTCCTGGGACACGTCACCCGCGTAGTTGTTCGAGACCTCGTGGTCGTCGAAGGTGATGATCCACGGCGCCATGGCGTGCGCGGCGCGCAGCTGCGGGTCCGACTTCGTCTGCGCGTACCGGGTCCGGTAGTCGTCCAACGTGATCGCCTGGGCGTTGGCCCAGACGCGGGAGCCGTCCTTGGTCGGCGACAGATCGCCGAAGTTCGACTCGTAGACGTAGTCGCCGAGGAACACCACCGCGTCCACGTCGGGCTGCTCGACGGCGCGGCCCCAGGCGGCGTAGTGGCCCCACTGCAGGTCCTGGCA
>JAFAFZ010000586.1 GCA_023423215.1 Actinomycetes bacterium | reverse complement strand
CCTGGTGCGCGGCGCGACGTGCCAGCACCTGCTGGGCGGGGGGCGCGTCCAGGGTCGAGCCGCAGATCACGATCTGCTCCTTCGCGGCGAGCAGCCGCTCCTGCAGCTCGGGGTGCCGCGTGACGACCCAGCCGAGTCGCAGGCCCGGCAGGCCGTAGGTCTTCGAGAGCGAGCTGACGCTGATGGCGCGCTCCGACAGCGACGCCGCGACGGGCAGCGCCGAGCCGCGGCTCATCTCCCGGTACGTCTCGTCGACGAGCAGCCAGCAGTCGTGGCGCTCGGCGAGCTCGACCAGCGCGTCCAGGTCGGAACGCGAGAGCACGGTCCCCGTGGGGTTGTGGGGCGTCGTGACCGACAGCAGTCGGGTGGTGGGCCGCACGGCGGCCGCGACGGCGTCGACGTCGAGGCGGAAGCCGGCGTCGATCGTCAGCTCGATCGGTTCGACCTCGGCGCCGACGAGT
Organism: Actinomycetes bacterium; assembly: GCA_023423215.1. Taxonomy (GTDB): domain Bacteria; phylum Actinomycetota; class Acidimicrobiia; order Acidimicrobiales; family Microtrichaceae; genus JAFAFZ01. The sequence continues at coordinate 4,386 of JAFAFZ010000586.1, read as the reverse complement.
CGGGGGGTCTCCAGGTTGGTGGCGTAGTTCGTGTGCTCGATGAGGGCGTGATCGCCCGGTTCGAGCAGCGCTGTGGCGACGAAGAACAGCGCCGCTGCGGCGCCCGGCGTGCACAGGACGTCGTCCGCTCCGAGCCCCTCGCCGTCGGAGGCGATCAGCTCGCGCAGCTCGGGGAGCCCTCGGTGGTCGCCGTACGCGAGCAGCGCGCCGCCCAGGTCGATCCCGTAGTCCTCGAGGGTCGCGTCGGTGACCGAGGACTCGGTCAGGTTGCAGCGGATCGAGCCGTAGCCACGCTCCTCGGGCGACTCGATCTCGATGGGCAGGCGGCGGTAGCGCATGGCGGTGACGCTATGCGCCCCACCGCCGGCTCAGGACGGGCTCACTTCACGACGAGCTGGTTGCACCCGAGCCACACGCCCTGGCGGGTCGGCTCGTCCAGGATCGTCGCGCACACCTCGTGGGTGCCGGGCGGCGCCTGGAACGAGGTCCACCAGTTCCCGTTGGCGTCGGGCCACACGGCGCGGTCGCCCAGCGTCGGCGAGCTCAGGTAGACCGGCGGCCGGCCGTCCAGGTCCGCAGCGGCACCGCCCACCGCGATCCAGCGGCCCTCGACCCGCGCCTCGTTGTAGTAGCCCCACGGCAGACGCACCTCGACCGGCGGGAACGGCGGGTACGTCCACGGGTCGTAGGCGGCCGCCGCGTCGACGACGCCCCAGCCGGTCATGCGGTCCCAGCCCGGCGACTCGACGTCGCGGGCACGGGCCTGCATCGTCTGGCGGATCACCGCGGGCGAGGCGTTCGGGGACTGCTGGCGCAGGATGGCGGCCACGGCCGACACGTACGGTGCGGCCATCGAGGTGCCGTCGGCGATGCAGTAGACGTTGGACGTCGCGGGGCCGTCGACGCACGGCGCGATGACCTGGTAGCCGGGGGCGGCGATGTCCACGTAGTCGCCCCAGGACGAGAACGCCGCGACCCGGTGGGCGGGCGTGCTGGCCGCCACGGCGATGGCCGAGGAGTACGCGGCCGGGTACTGCACGGGCGAGTACGGCCCGGAGTTGCCCGACGAGGCGATGACGACCGACGGTGGCTTGCCGTTCGGCCGGTTGGTCGTCGTCACGTAGTTGATCGCGGCCTGCACGTCGGGCGCGTGGGACGAGCCGGACAGCGACAGGTTGATGACGTCGGCGTTCAGGTCGTGCGCGTAGTAGATGCCGGCCGTGACGTCGTTGGTGTAGCCCGCCCCCTGGGCATCGAGGACCCGCACGGGCAGGATCTGCACGCCGGGGGCGACGCCCGCGCCGCCGATCCCGTTGTCGCGCGCCGCGGCGATGGTGCCGGCGACGTGCGTGCCGTGCCCACGCGGATCGGTGTTCCCCGTGGCCGTGTCGTCCGCCGGGTCGCCCGACAGGAAGGTCCATCCCGGGCGCACGCGTGGTTGGCCGTTGCGCAGCGTCGGCGACAGGTCCGGGTGCTGGGCCTGCACGCCGCTGTCGACGACGGCCACGATCGTGCCGAGCCCGTCCATCGTCGAGGGGAGCAGGTGCGAGCGGACCTCGGTGTGGCCCCACTGGCGGTACGCGACCGGATCGGTCGCGGTCTCGGTGACGACGCCGGTGCGCGAGGCGGTCACGACGCCGTCGATGGCGCCCAGCTCGACGATCAGCTCGTCGACGGAGTCGGCGGGCGCGTTGACCAGGCGCACCTCGGGCCCGCCGGGCGTCGACGGATCGTCCGTCACCACCGTGATCGGGACGCCCGTGCCGTCCGCCGTCCCGGCCTCGAGCTCGGCGACGGATCCGACGGAGTCGAGCGCCCCCGGGTCTGCCAGCGCCGCGTCCACGGCCTCGGTGGTCGCCTCGCTCGCGGGGGTCTCGATCGGTGCAGGGTCCGGCTCGGGCAGGTCCAGCGGGAGGACGGTGGTCCCGTCCGGAACCGGAGCCGGGATCGGCTGCTCGGGGCGCGCCGCTCCTGCGGGCCCGGACGCCAACGACGTCACGGCCGCCACTCCGACGGCGAGCGCGACGAGGCCGCGGCGGCGACGACGTGGGGCACCGGGGTTCGGGACGTCGAGGTCGTCCGACGGTTCGTGGTGCATGTCAGCCCTTCCCTCTGGCGGACGCGAGGCGTCCCGCACGCGCTCGACCGTCCCGCTCGCAGCGTACGCCGCCGTCGCGGGATCCGGTCACGCTCCGAGCGGTCGGTCCCGCGTGGGTGGTCACTTGACGACGATGTCCCTGCAGCCGAGCTCGACGCCCTGACCGGTGGGGTGGTCGTAGACGGTCACGCAGACGTTGCGCGTGCCGGGGCTGCCCTCCCAGGCCAGCAGGTACCGGCCGTTGGTCGAGCGGTAGTCCCGGACCGCGCGCTGGGCGCCCATGGTCGACACGACCCGCACCAGCGGCCAGCCGTCGGGGTCGACCGACTCGCCGCCGATGATGATGGTGCTGCCCTCGGCCTGGGCGACGGTGATGGAACCCCACGGCAGGGTGTTGCCCGGGGCCGGACCACCGCCGGCGACGGTGAACCTGCTCGAGAGCAGCTGGCGGTTGCCCGCGTTGGCGTTGATGGTCGAGCGGAACGACGCGCCGCCGACGTCGCGGGTCCCGCCGGTGCCGCTCAGGCGGACCGTGGACTTGTCGATGCGGCCCGACACGCCCAGCGGGCCGAGGACCTGGACCGAGGTGACGGTGCCCAGACCGAACCACGCGCCCAGCTCGGCACCGCTGTAGGTGCGGGTCCACGACGCGTTCGGGTTGCCGCCGGACCCGTCGAACGGGTCGGAGACGCCCCGCAGGTACGGCACCGCGGCGACCCACACGTTCTCGCTGTGCTCGGTGTGGCCGCCGGACGAGGCGGAGTAGTTGGCGTCGATCAGCGCGCCGCCGTAGGTCACGACCGTGTCGTCGGTCTGGTCGACCGCGGCGCGCCATGCGGGCACCTCGAACTTCGTGCCGGTGTAGGACTGGTGCAGCACCGAGCCGTACAGGTCGAAGTCGAGCGATCCGCGTGCGGCGATGCGCTTCTGGGCGAAGGTGCGTGCGGCGGTCGCCTGCGCCTTGAGCGCCTCGATCGGCCACGAGGACGGCATCTCGCCCAGGCCGTACAGGTAGTCCTGCATGCCGAGGCCCCAGATCACGGTGCGCAGGCCCCCGGCGGGATCGACCGAGATGCGGATCGCGCCGTACTGGTAGGCGTAGCCGACCGGGTTGATCGTGACCGGCCCGCCGGCGCTCCACAGCGGGATGTCGACGTAGCCGGCGACGTAGTGGTTCGAGAAGCCGCCGCCGTCCAGCACCACGTAGCCCTGGTCCCGGGACGCGACGACCGTCTGCCCGCCGGCGACCGTGCCCTGGGCGTAGAAGTTCGTCGTGGCGCTCGTGGTGATCGTGAACGAGCCGGTCCGCTCCGCGACCAGCACCCGCAGGTCGTCGTTCGTCGGCATCCAGCCGACCGTGGTGCCGGTGTAGTACCAGCGCAGGATGTCGGCGTACGAGCTGCCCTGCGCCGCCCACCCGCGTGCACCCCACTGGCTCATCCCGACGCCGTGGCCGTAGCCCGATCCGGTGAAGGTGAAGCTCTGCTGCGCGGCGACCGGCGGGCTCCCGGCGGACACGCCGTAGAGCGACAGCGACAGCACGACGAGCAGCGCCGCGCCGATCCGGGCCGCGACCGAGCAGGGGGGTCCGGTGCGCGGGGTCATCACGACAGTGTGATCGACGCGGCGGCTCGCGCACTTGAACCTGCGCCACGCCCGTCACCCGGCGCGGATCGAGCTGACTGCGAACATGCTCAGGATCCGGCGATCGAGCTCCTCGGCGCCCCGCTCCGCGAAGATCCTCGTGTGCGGGTCGCGACCTACAACATCCGCCACGGCGCCCCGGCCGGGCAGCGGGCGGCGCTGCGGGGCACCGCGGCCGCCGTGGCCTCGCTGGGTGCCGACGTCGTCGCGCTGCAAGAGGTCGATCGCCACGTGTTCCGCTCGTGGTGGCGGGACCAGCCCCGGCACCTGGCCGCTGCGATCGGTGCCACCTGGCAGTTCGCGCCCGCCCGCTCGCTCGGACCGTTCGGCCGGTACGGCAACGCCCTGCTCGTGCGCGGCGAGGTGCAGCGGTCGCATGTGCTCGAGCTGCCGTCGCAGGGGGAGCCCCGCGTCGCGCTGGTGCAGCGCGTGCGCGTCGGCGACGTGCGCGCCACCGTCGTCAGCACCCACCTCCAGAACCGGCGTGCGGGGCGCCCCGTCGAGGCGCCGGACCAGCTCGAGCACCTGCTGGCCGCGCTGGGCGGCTGGCCCGGGCCGGCGGTCCTGATGGGGGACCTGAACCTGCGTGCGGACACCGTCGAGCCACGGCTCGCCGCCGAGGGCTGGACCCCGGCCGTGAGCGG
>JAFAFZ010000558.1 GCA_023423215.1 Actinomycetes bacterium | reverse complement strand
CCTGGGTGGTCTGCCAGGGCTGGTCCTTGCTGACCAGCAGCGCCAGGTCCTTGGTCATCTTGCCGCTCTCGACGGTCTCGATGCAGACGGCCTCGAGCGCGTCGGCGAACGCCGTCACCTCGGGCGTGCCGTCGAGCTTGCCGCGGTGGGCGAGGCCTCGGGTCCAGGCGAAGATCGACGCGATCGGGTTGGTCGACGTCGGGTTGCCCTTCTGGTGCTCGCGGTAGTGGCGGGTCACCGTGCCGTGCGCGGCCTCGGCCTCGACGGTCTGGCCGTCGGGCGTCATGAGCACCGACGTCATGAGGCCGAGCGAACCGAAGCCCTGGGCGACGATGTCGGACTGGACGTCGCCGTCGTAGTTCTTGCACGCCCAGACGTAGCCGCCCTCCCACTTCATCGCGGCGGCGACCATGTCGTCGATCAGGCGGTGCTCGTAGGTCAGGCCGGCGGCGTCGAACTCGGCCTTGAACTCCGCGTCGAAGACCTCCTGGAAGAGGTCCTTGAACTGGCCGTCGTAGGCCTTGAGGATCGTATTCTTCGTCGACAGGTACACCGGGTAGTTCCGCTGCAGGCCGTAGCGGAACGAGGCGCGGGCGAAGTCGCGGATCGACTCGTCGAAGTTGTACATGCCCATGACGACGCCGCCGCCCTCGGGGATCTGCACGATCTCGTGCTCGATCGGCGCCGAGCCGTCCGTCGGGGTGTACGTGATCGTGACGGTGCCGGCCGAGGGCGCCTTGAAGTCGGTCGCGCGGTACTGGTCGCCGTGGGCGTGGCGGCCGATGACGATCGGCTTGGTCCACCCCGGCACCAGGCGCGGGATGTTCGAGCAGATGATCGGCTCGCGGAACACGACGCCGCCGAGGATGTTGCGGATCGTCCCGTTGGGGGAGCGCCACATCTTCTTCAGGCCGAACTCCTCGACGCGGGCCTCGTCGGGGGTGATCGTGGCGCACTTCACGCCGACGCCGAACTCCTTGATGGCGTTGGCGGCGTCGATCGTGATCTGGTCGTCGGTCGCGTCGCGGGCCTCGATGCCGAGGTCGTAGTACTTCAGGTCGACGTCGAGGTAGGGGAGGATCAGCTGGGTCTTGATGAAGTCCCAGATGATGCGGGTCATCTCGTCGCCGTCGAGCTCGACGACCGGGTTCTGGACCTTGATCTTCGCCATCTGCACACCTTGTCTCTCGGAAGCCTGTCGGGGGCTGCGGGTCACGGGCGGCTGGTCACGAGGCCCGTGCGAACCCACGAGATCATACAGGTTGCAGACAAGTTGGTCAGCGGTGTGCGGCGTCCGGAGCGGCCACCGGTCGGGGGCGGTTGAGCGGCGCTCGACGATCAGACGTCGGGGAAGCAGGCGCCGCTGCCGAGCGCGGCGAGCCCCTCCAGGTCGCCGGCACCGAACGACGTGGACCACGGCTGGATCGACGGGTGCATCAGCTGCCCCTGGTCCTCGACGTGGCCCAGCCCGACCAGGTGCGCGACCTCGTGCTGGATGACGGCCCGGACCGCGGCACGCCCGTCCGGTCCGTCGATCATCTCGCCCAGGTCCGCCAGGTCGAGCGTCACCGCGCCGGTCACGTAGACCATCTGCGCGTCCTCGCCGCGACCGTCGGCCGGACCGAGCCCCACCGACGTCGAGCCCGCGTAGGCGGCCGGATCCAGGTCCGGGTTCGCGGCCGAGACCTCTCCCAGGCGGGGCGACTCGACCGTGTCGGACCACGTGAAGAGCACCGGCGCCCAGCGGTCGCCGTAGACGTCGGGCTGGTACGCGGGGCGGTCGTCCGACGGACCCTCCTGCGTCGTCCCGTCGTCGACGAACCTCAGCCCGGTCGCGGCCGACACCTCGGCGACGGCCTCGCGGATCAGGCGGTCGCCCTCGGGCGGTCCGCCCGGACGCGTCACGAAGTGGATGGGCCGACAGGGGTCGTACGCGACGGGCGTGACCCCGTCGGGCTGCATCGCCAGGAAGGTGTGCGGTCCGCCGCCCTCGGGCACGGGGCCGGGCGTGCCCAACGGCTCGGCCGCAGCGTCCTCGGCCGGCGGCGGCCAGTCGGTCGGACGCACGACCTCGACGGTCGGGTCCGCGGGGGAGCTGGTCGCGACGTCTGCGGCCGCCGGATCGCCGGGGGCGACGGTGGTCATCGTGGTCTCGTCGTCCGACGGACCGGCGCTGTTGCGTCGACCGAGGAACTGGCTGAGCGCGTAGACCAGCACCAGCGCGAACACGACGACGACGGCGATGACGGTCAGCACCCGGCGCGGCCGGTTCGCCGTCGTCGACCACTCGCCGCCCACGTCGAAGGGGTCCGCGCCGTAGCGCTCACGCTCGGGCGAGCGGGGTGGTGCGCCGGCGGCCTCCTCGGCGAGCATGCGCTGCAGGTTCGCCTGGCGCGCCGCCCGTTCGCGGTCGGCCGCCGTCGGTTCGGACATCGATGCGGCACGCACGAAGTCCTCGTCCAGCGTGAGCCCGTCGAAGGGATCGCCCTCGGGGATCTCGTCGTCCCGCCGGGGCCCGTCCTGGGCCGGAGGTTCGTTGCTCACGCCAGGATGGTAACGGCTGGTGACCGCCGGTGATCCGTCGCCGGGACCGCCCGGTCGCGGAGCGAGCCGTCCGGCACAGGAGTACCATCGCCGGTGACTTGACCGAGCGGTCAAGCTCGGCAGGTCGAGCCGCTTCCAAGGGGGAAACGATGAAGGTCCACGAGAACTTCTACATCAACGGCGCCTGGGTCCCGTCGGGGGGAACCGACACCTTCGACGTCATCGACTCGGCCACCGAAGAGGTCATCGGCCGCGTGCCGAAGGGGACCTCTGCCGACGTCGACGCGGCCGTCGCCGCGGCGAAGGCAGCGTTCGACACCTGGTCGTCCACCCCTGCGGACGTGCGTGCCAAGTACCTGCGCGACATCGGCGCCGGCCTGGCCGCCCGCTTCGACGAGATCGCCGACACCATCTCGGCCGAGGTCGGCTCGCCCAAGGGGTTCGCCCAGATGGTGCAGGCCGGGCTCTCGCTCGGCGAGTGGGACAGCTTCGCCACCCTGATCGAGAACTACGAGTGGGAAGAGACCATCGGCAACTCGCTGGTCGTCCGCGAGCCCATCGGGGTCGTCGGCGCCATCACGCCGTGGAACTACCCGCTGTACCTCATCATCTGCAAGGTCGTCCCGGCCATCGGCGCCGGCTGCACCGTGGTGCTCAAGCCGTCCGAGATCACGCCGCTGAACGCCTACATCCTGGCCGAGGTCATCGATGCCGCCGGCCTGCCCGCCGGTGTGTTCAACCTGGTCGTCGGTGACGGTCCCGTCGTCGGTGCCGCCATCTCCGCGCACCCCGACGTCGACATGGTCTCCTTCACCGGCTCGGGCCGCGCAGGCGCCGAGGTCATGAAGGCCGCCGCCGCGACCGTCAAGCGAGTCGGCCTCGAGCTCGGCGGCAAGTCCGCCAACGTCGTGCTCGACGACGCCGATCCGGCTGCCGTCGCCATGGGCGCCGTGTTCGGTGCCTTCATCAACTCGGGCCAGACCTGCTCGGCGCTCACCCGCCTGCTGGTTCCGGAGTCCCGCAAGGACGAGTACATCGACGCGGTCCTCGCCGAGGCCTCGCTCATGCGCCTCGTCGACCCCAAGGCGGACGAGCCGGACATCTTCCACTCGCTCGGTCCGATGTCGTCGAAGGCCCACCAGGAGCGCGTGAACTCCTACATCCAGAAGGGCATCGACGAGGGCGCCACGCTGGCGCTCGGCGGCACCGGCCAGCCCGAGGAGTTCGAGACGGGCTTCTACGTGAAGCCCACCGTGTTCGTCGACGTCACCCCCGACATGACCATCGCCCAGGAGGAGATCTTCGGGCCGGTCCTGTCGATCCTCACCTACACGGACGAGGACGACGCCGTCGCCATCGCCAACGGCACGATCTACGGCCTCTCGGGCGGCGTGCAGTCCGGGGACGTCGAGCGCGCCAAGGCCTTCGCCCGTCGCATGCGCACCGGTCAGGTCGACATCAACGGCGGCGCCTTCAACACCGCAGCGCCCTTCGGTGGCTACAAGCAGTCGGGCAACACCCGCGAGCGCGGCCGCTGGGGGTTGGAGGAGTTCCTCGAGACGAAGTCCCTCCAGCTTCCGGGCTGACTCTGCTTCTGCTGGCTCCGCACCTTCGGGAGTCGTCCCGGCCTCCGGAGCTGCATCGCTTCGCTCGCTCGTCCGACGGGCTGTGCCCGTC
>JAFAFZ010000528.1 GCA_023423215.1 Actinomycetes bacterium | reverse complement strand
GTGCAGCGGCGTGGTCGTCGAGCACCTCGGAGATCGATCGCAGGCCGCTCCACAGCTCGTGGGCGCTCAGCCTGGCGGAGGTCGACATCACGGCACGATCCTACCGAGCGCCCCGCCGGCGATCGGTCCGACGCGTGCCACCCGGGCGCCCGCTTGGGGCGCCGGGCCCAGATGCTCTAGCATGGTCGGCCGGTCCGCCACGGGTGGACCACCGACGACCCGCCCGAGCAGGTCCAGGTCGCACGGCCGTCCCCCGACGGATGCCGTGCGACGGACACCGGGCCCCGACCGCAGTGAGAGAGCACCATGGCCGCCGTTTGTGAGATCTGCGACAAGAAGCCCATCTTCGGCATGAGCCTCAGCCACTCGCACCGCCGCACCAAGCGCCGCTGGAACCCGAACATCCAGCGCATCCGCGTGCAGGTCGGCTCGTCGACCAAGCGCATGAACGTCTGCACGCGCTGCATCAAGGCCGGCAAGGTCCAGAAGCCGGCCATCCGCACCAACGCCTGACACCCCTCCGGGTGATCCTCGCGAGCTGTTCGGCGTGCCGAACACCCAACTTTGCCGCTGGATGAACGCAGCGCTTACGCTGAGTCCGTCCACGCGGCCCTTCGTCGCGCGGGTGAGTGAGTCCGAGCCGGAAGGAGCACCCTGGTGCAAGGCGTGATCAAGTCGTACGACCCTGCGACGAGCGACGGCATCGTCGTGCGGGACAGCGACCTGAGCGAGTTCGACCTTGCCCCCGGTGCGCTCGACGGCTCGGTGTTCCGCATGCTCCGACAGGGGCAGCGGGTGCGCTTCGACCTCGACGGCGAGGAGCGGGCCACCAGCCTGCGGCTCGGCTCCGAGGTGGACATGGGCACCCCGTCGTTCCACGGCCATGCGGAGCCGGTGCCCGAGTCCTGAGGGACCCGGATCGACGAACTGGGCAGAGGCCGCTGCGGCGGTCGGCGGCAAGTCCGACAGGTTTGGTCCACGACGAGGCCCGGTCAGCGGCGACCGGCGAGGACGAGAAGAAGTGAGGGATCCCCATGGCAGGTAGCACCACCAACCAGAAGTTGATCGACTGGGTCGAGGAGTGGCGGGAGATCTTCCAGCCCGACGCGGTCGAGTGGTGCGACGGCACCGTCGAGGAGTACGACCGCCTCTGCCAGCTGCTGGTGGACAACGGCACCTTCGAGCGGCTCTCCGACGCGAAGCGCCCGAACAGCTACCTGGCCCTCTCCGACCCCGACGACGTCGCCCGCGTCGAGGACCGCACGTTCATCGCCTCCGAGGCCGAGATCGATGCCGGCCCGACCAACCACTGGCGAGCGCCGGCCGAGCTCAAGGCCGAGATGCTCGAGCTGTACCGCGGCACGATGAAGGGCCGCACCATGTACGTGGTGCCGTTCTCGATGGGCCCGCTCGGCTCCCCCATCGCCCACATCGGCGTCCAGCTGACCGACTCGCCCTACGTGGCGGTCTCCATGCGCATCATGACCCGCATGGGCCAGGGCGCCCTCGACGTGCTCGGCAGCGACGGCGAGTTCGTGCCGTGCCTGCACTCGGTCGGCTACCCGCTCGTCGACGCCGACGGCAACGCCCGTCCCGACGTGCCGTGGCCCTGCAACTCCGAGAAGTACATCTCGCACTTCCCCGAGACGCGTGAGATCTGGTCCTACGGCTCCGGCTACGGCGGCAACGCCCTGCTGGGCAAGAAGTGCTTCGCGCTGCGCATCGCCTCGACGATGGCACGCGACGAGGGCTGGATGGCCGAGCACATGCTCATCCTGGGCATCACCTCGCCCGAGGGCGAGAAGCGCTACATCGCCGCCGCCTTCCCGTCCGCCTGCGGCAAGACCAACATGGCGATGCTGGTGCCGACGCTGCCCGGCTGGACCGTCGAGACCGTCGGTGACGACATCGCCTGGATGAAGTTCGGCGAGGACGGGCGCCTCTACGCCATCAACCCCGAGGCCGGCTTCTTCGGCGTCGCGCCCGGCACGTCCGACGAGACGAACAAGAACGCCATGGACACGATGTGGGGCAACTCCATCTTCACCAACGTCGCCAAGACCGATGACGGCGACGTGTGGTGGGAGGACATGACCGACGAGCCGCCGGCGCACCTCATCGACTGGAAGGGCAACGACTGGACGCCCGAGTCCGGCACGCCCGCGGCGCACCCGAACGCCCGCTTCACGACCCCGGCGTCGCAGTGCCCGTCCATCGCCCCGGAGTGGCAGGACCCGGCCGGCGTGCCGATCTCGGCCATCCTCTTCGGCGGCCGCCGCGCCACCAACGTCCCGCTCGTCACGCAGTCCTTCGACTGGCAGCACGGTGCGTTCCTCGGCTCCATCATGAGCTCCGAGAAGACGGCGGCCGCGGCCGGCAAGGTCGGCGACGTGCGCTTCGACCCCTTCGCGATGCTGCCCTTCATGGGCTACAACGTGGGCGACTACATCCAGCACTGGCTCGAGATCGGCGAGGCGTCCGACGCCGACAAGCTGCCGAAGCTGTTCTGGGTCAACTGGTTCCGCAAGTCGGACGAGGGCACGTTCCTCTGGCCCGGCTTCGGCGAGAACAGCCGGGTGCTCAAGTGGGTGCTCGAGCGGGTGACCGGCACGGGCGACGCCAAGGAGACCGCCATCGGCTACGTGCCGACGGCCGAGGGCCTGGACACCACCGGGCTGGACCTGGACGAGGCGACCCTCGCCCAGCTGCTCTCGGTGGACAACGACGCCTGGCGCGGCGAGGTCGACCTGATCAACGGCCACTTCGAGTTCATCGGCGAGCGGCTCCCGCAGGCCATGAAGGACGAGCTGGCGCAGCTCGAGAAGCGCCTCGCGGGCTGAACCCGCTCTCAGCGCACACCGGACCCGACCGCACGCCGAGAGGGCGCTGCGCCACCATGGACCAGGTCGCCGGAGCGGTTCCCTCGCTCCCGCGGCAGCCGGCTGCGTGGCCCTCTCCCTCCCGATCGCAGCCGAGCCCGATCGAACCCGACGACCGAGCGCATCGGAGTCGGGTTCGACCGCGTTCGGGGCCGGTGTCCACCCGGCGCGTCGGCGGGTGCGCCCGGCTCAGCCGAGCAGCATCGCCCGGATGCCCAGGCCCATCAGGAACAGCCCGCCGAACCCGTACAGCAGGAACTGCCAGGCACGGATCTGGGTGCGGTAGCCGTACAGGATCGCCACGGTGACGATCGAGATGAAGCCGTAGAACATGTGCATGCCGGGGGCGGAGATGCCCTCGACCGCGACCATCCAGACCCCGAGCGCGACCTGGACGAAGACCGTCGCCTCGATCAGCACGACGAACGCCCAGATGGCGCGGACGCGCATCGGCGCCCACCAGTGCGCGCCGAGGCACCACAGCCCGGCGATGGCGTTGCCGACGACGACCACCCAGGCCCACGCCGTGTGGAGGTCCAGGATCACCCGGCGTCCCACAGGCTCGACCCGAACGGCGCACCCTCGGCGCGGGTGGCGCCGGTCTCGAGGTACCACTCGGTGCCGAAGGCCTGCACGAACGACTCGGGCTGCATGGTGAGGAACCACGAGTCGTCCGCGATCTGGCTGCGGTGCGCCAGCATGGCGGCGCGCTTGGTGTCGACCAGGTCGGTCACGTCGACGGCGTGGGTGATCTGCGCCTCGGGCGTGCCGAACGAGTCCAGCTCGGCGAGCCGCTCGGCACGTGCGGCGACGGCGGCGTCCCGATCCGCGTCGGGGTCCGCGTCCTCCTGGTAGAGCTCGATCGAGCGGCGGATGTGGTCGCGGTTCATCGTCGACTGGAAGACCCGGGGCGTCCCCGCCAGCTCGGCGGCGCGCAGCCCGACGCGGTGCACCTGGATGTGGTCGGGGTGGCCGTAGCCCCCGTGGTCGTCATAGACGGTCAGCACGTCGGCGTCCTCTTCGGTGAGGATGGCGGCCAGCCGCGTGGCGGCGTGCTCGACCGACGCCGTCCAGAACGAGTACGGCGAGTCGTTGCTCGGCTCGCCCATCATCCCGGAGTCGACGTAGCCGAGGAACTCGACCCGCTCGGCGCCGAGCACGCGGGCCGACTCGTAGGTCTCGGCGAGGCGCCGCTCCCACAGGGGCTCCCCATCTGCCAGCACGCGGGGCGGCGGCTCGCCGCGCTCGCCACGGGTGGCGACGACGAGCACGACGCGGTGGCCCGCCGCAGCGGCGCGGGCCATGGTCCCCCCGGTCGCGATGCACTCGTCGTCCGGGTGGGCGTGGAAGCAGACGATCGTGGTCACGGCGGCTCAACCTACTCCTGGCC
>JAFAFZ010000233.1 GCA_023423215.1 Actinomycetes bacterium | reverse complement strand
GGAGCGGTCGACGAGGCGCTGACGCCCGCGACGCCCGGCTGCGCCGTGATGTCCGAGAGGGTGACGTTGACGACCGACAGGCCGAGGGCGCGCACGCCGTAGGCCGAGCTGCCGGCGCCGGTCGGGGTGCCGCTGTTGGCCTTGGTGTTGATCACGTTGGCGAACGAGCCGCCGGTGACCAGGACGCCCGTGGCGCTCGGGCCGGTGCCACCGGCGACGAGCGTCTGGGGCGCGTCGTTCGAACCGATCGTGACGCCGCTGGAGCCACCGGTGACGAGCAGGCCGACCGCGGTGCCCGAGCTGCGGGTGACGCCCTGGATGCTGACGCCGTTGATCTTGGCGTTGGTGACGCCGTTGAAGGTCACGGGGATCTCGGTGCCGGTGCCGTAGATGGTGGTCACCTGGTCGCTGCCGTAGTCGCTGAAGTCCTGCTTCCAGCCGCCGCTGATCTCGATGCCCGAGGCCACCGAGAGCGGACCGGTGAAGGTGCCGCCCGCGACTCGCACGATGCCGACGCCGTTGGCCACGGCGTTGGTCTGGGCCGTACCGATCGTGGCGCAGGGGTTCAGCTTCGGACCGCAGGACGGGGAGTCGGCACCGGTGGTGCGCACGAAGTACTTCGGGTTGGGGTCGACGTTGGCGGTGATCTGGATGCCGGGCGAGGTCGAGGAGCCGCCCGAGTTCGTCATGGTGAGCTTGGCGACGTAGACGCCCGGGTTGGCGTAGACGTGGGTGGCGTTGGGGCCGCTCTCGGTGGGGCTGCCGTCGCCGAAGTCCCACGAGTAGGTCAGGCCGGTGCCGGTGCCGGGCGAGGAGCCCGTCGAGGTGAACTCGACCTGCAGCGGGGCGTCACCGATGGTCGGCGTGGCGCCGGCCACGGCGACGGGAGCGCCGCTGGGGGGCAGGGTCGTGCTGGTGGTGGTCGTGGTCGTGGTCGACCCGCCGTCGGTCGGAGGTGGCGTGGTGCACGCGGCGAGGATCAGCGCCATCGCCCCGGCCAAGGTCAGCAAGGACCGTCGCACGTTCATGTCTCCCCCTCCGACGGCGCTCGCGCACCGTCTGATCGCCCTTCGCCGTCGCTCCCTCGGACGCCTACCGGGTCCCTCGGACATCGCCTGCCACAGCGACGCCGACCGGTTCCCGGGCACAGGGGCCCATGACAACCCTTCTGTGGTACCAGCGAGTGTGACCGTTGTCAATGAATTCGGTTCAATGAGTTGTCGTCACCCATGCCGCAGAAGGCGACCAGCGGTTGTCCAGGACTCTTGCGTCGTCCAAGATGTCGTCGACCTTGGAGGGGAGAAAGATGCGATCACGGATCGGTCTCGTGTGCGCGGCGTTGGCCATGCTGCTCGTTTCGTCATGCACCACTACTGCGCCGAGTCCACACACGACATCGGTGTTGCGACTGCAGGTAACGGCCGAAGATCCGGCTTTCGGCGATGGAGCGGTCGAGGTGACCGGACCGTTCGGCGAGGTGCACCGGTGCCAAGTCGACCAGGCGAACTGCTCCTTGGTGGTCGCACGAGGTTCATCGATTCAATTGGAGGCTGCTGCGTCCAGCACCGTGTTGGCCCCCGGTCTTCCAGGGGGCGGCGGTTTCTCGTGGTGGGACGCCTATTCGACACGAACGGCGGTCAACGGGTGGTCGGGTCCTTGCGCCGGGGCAGGCGCCCGCTGTTCCCTGACGCTTGACTCGGCTGTCACCACCGTTGCCGTGGACTTCGAACTCCTCGAGATCGGAGCGACTGTCGCTGTGTTGTCGTCCGGCGAGCGAACCTGCACTGCGCCGGACCCTGATGGGAGCTGGTTCGGCGAGTACTGCGCCCTGTCATCGTTCGATGTCACCCTCACGAACCTGGATGACCACCCACTCGCGGATCTGAACGTTGAGGTCGGCGTGTTCAAACATCAGTGGGACTCCGCTACGCCGCCGCTGGCCGTATCCAGCGACGCAAGTACACCTGTGATGCCATCCGCCTTTCCCGGCAGCGCGCGCGCCGAAGGAGTCGATCTCGGCGTGGGCGAGAGCGTCACCTTCGCGGTGCGGAACGCGTACCAGGACTGTCACAATGGCCGCCTGAGCGTCGTCGGCCCTACTAGCGGGTCGACGTCGTTCCGTTTCAGTACGACGACAGACAACTGTGACGCCTAGGACATCAGAGCGGAGTCTGAAGCGCTTCCTTGCGCGAGCGCGGCACTGCTGCTGATCTCTGCGCCGAACCCTTGTCCCCGATCCTCACCAACGTAGGTTGAGACCGTGTCCACGACCGGATCGACCGCCGATGGGGTGGTGGTCGCGCTCGAGGCCCATCGCGATGAGGCCGAGCTGCCCAAGGTCCGCACCCGCCTGGCGCCGGACGAGCCGGCGATCGGCATGCGCATGCGCGACCTGTTCGCGGTCGCACAGCAGCACCGGGACCTGCCGCTGGAGCAGGTCCACCTGCTGTTGGACTACCCGGCGTACGAGCCGCGCATGGCGGCCTACTGCATCCTGGACTTCGCGGCCCGCCGACGCCTCGACGATGACCGGCGTCGCGAGCTCTACGACGTCTACCTGGCCCGGCGCGACCGGCTGACCACGTGGGACATGGTCGACCGGTCGGCACCACGGGTGGTCGGGGGGCACCTCGCAGGGAGCGATGCGGCGCCGCTGCACGAGCTGGGCGCTCCGACGCCCCGCTCGACCGGCGCACCGCTGCCACAGCACCCCTCTTCTTCGTCATGGCGGGGAGCGACCACGACGTCGACGCCGGCTTCGCGGTGGTCGAGCCGCTGGCCGCGGATCCGGACCCGGTCGTGCACCTGGCCGTCGGCACCTTCCTCAAGCACGCCGGTGGACGAGCGCCGGACCAGGTCGCCGAGTTCCTGGACCGGCACGCCGCGTCGATGGCGCGCCCTGCGGTGCGGCAGGCCGCCCACAAGCTGCCGCCCGAGGTGCGTGCGCGGTTCGTGGGCTGAGGCGCCCGGCGGCGCTCACCCACCTCGGCGCGTGCGGCCGTCCCAGCTCGGCGGCCGCTCAGGACCGGCGGCCGCTCAGGGTCGGCGACCGCTCAGGCTGGCGACCGCTCAGGGCTGGCGACCGCTCAGGACCGGCGACCGCTCAGGACCGGCGACCGCCAGGGCTGGCGACCGCTCAGGGCTGGCGGCCGTTCCAGGCGACCAACCGGTCGATGAGCGGCGCGTCCTCCGGCACCGGCACGGCGTTGCCGAACGGGTCCTCCCACTCGACCTCGTCCGGCAGCATCGCCGCGAACTGGTCCCACATCGCTCGTCGGTCGGCGTCGGGCAGCTGGGCGTGGATCGAGGCGTCCGCGACGAGCAGCACCTCGTCCTCCCACGCGGGCTCCAGCCCGGTGGGCTGCGCCAGGTCCCAGGCGTGCACGATCAGCTCGTTGACGTAGACCGCCAGCGCGTCCCGCCCGGGGAACGTGCCCCACGGAAGGGCGGTCGGACGGTCGAGCACCTCGGCGGGCCACGATGCCTGCACGTCGTGCGAGGCCTCGGCGAACGCTGCGGCCCACTCCCCCGCCGGCACGTCGGACGCGTCGATCGGCCACTCCTGCACCGGGACGTCGCGTCCGGCGCACGCGACGCGCCGCTGGACCATGACCAGGTGCTCGCACAGCTCGGCGACCGTCATCGTCTCGCAGGGCGTCGGCAGGTCGTACTGCGCCGGCTCGATCGCGGCGAGCACGTCCGTGGTGAGGGCGGACGCCCGGGCGTAGATCGAGCGCACGTCGTCGGTCGGCGGGTGAGCGTCCGTCGGCAGCTGCGCGCCGGGTGCGGCGTCGGTGTCGGAGGGCTGGGTGGTGGCGGTGTCGTTCTGCATGTGTGCATCCTGCGCTTCCAAACCGGCCACGTCGTGACCGGTTTGTCGAGGAAACTGGTCACGTGCGCGCTGATCGACTCGTGGCCATCCTGCTCATGCTCCAGCGACGGGAGGTCGTCACCGCCGCCGAGGTCGCGGAGGAGCTCGAGATCTCGGAGCGCACCGCTCGACGCGACCTGGACGCACTCGCCCAAGCGGGTGTGCCGGTGTACTCCCAGCAGGGCCGGGGCGGCGGCTGGCGACTGGCCGGTGGCGGGAAGATCGACCTGAGCGGGCTGCACGCGGACGAGGCGCGGGCGCTGTTCGTCCTGGCCGGCCCTCGAGCGGACGTCACGCCCGAGGTGCGCTCCGCGTTGCGCAAGCTCGTGCGCGCCCTGCCCGAGCCGATGCGTCGGGACGCCGAGGCGGCGGCCGGTGCCGTCGTGGTCGACTGGACCGGGTGGGATCGTGGTGGCGGCATGCCGTGGCGACCGCCGATGCTGGACGCCGTCGAGTCCGCGGTCGTCGACGGCGCCTGCCTGGACCTGGGGTACACGAACCGCGCCGGCGACGAGAGCCGCCGGGTCGTGCACCCGCTCGGCCTCGCGACGAAGGGTCGGCAGTGGTACCTCATCGCGGGCACCGGATCGGGGCTGCGGACCTTCCGCGTCGACCGCGTGGTCTCGGCCGAGCGCACCGGTGACCCCGTGGTCCGGCCCGCCGACTTCGAGCTGTCCGAGGCGTGGCGTGAGATCGTCGAGCGCATCGATGTCCTCCGCACGCCGGTGGTCGCTGTCGGCACCGCTCGCGCCGAGGCTGCGCCGTACTTGCGCGGCGTGTTCGGCCGGCGGGTCGCGATCGATGTCGAGGAGGGCACGCCGCCCGACGACCGGGTGCCCGTGCGCATCCGCGGGGCCTCGGTGCGATCGGTCGCCACCGAGCTCGCCGGCTTCGGCGGCTGGGTGTCGGTCGACTCCCCGGACGACCTGCGCGAGCTGCTGCTCACCATCGGCCAGGAGCTGGTGCAGGAGTACGGAGCGGCGGCTGGCTGACCGGGTCCGGCTCCCCGGTCGCTCGTCGTTTCGCTGTCACCGCAGCGTCGTAGTGTCGAACACATGTTCGATGGCGGACACGAGGAGCGGAGCGAGGTGGGACCGTTGGAGCAGGTCCTCGACGCGTGTGTGTCCGCGGTCGGCTTGGCGCTCGAGACGATCTCGCAGCTCGACCTCACCCAAGCGGACGGTTCCGTGCTGCGCCGTGTCGTGCTGGACCTCGAACGGGTGCGCACGCTGTTGGACGCGACGTGTGGCCACGCCCTGGTCGAGCTGGACGATCAGCGTGCGCCGTTGACCGCGATGGGCATGCCGACCTCGAAGTGGCTCGCCCGCGAAGCCGGACTGCCGCCCGGTGTCGCGAAGCAGCGGTTGGGTTTGGCACGGACGCTGCGCGACGAGCTGCCCGAGCTCGACGACGCACTCGTCTCGGGTCAGGTCTCGTTCGAACAGGCGCGTGTGATCGCGGACGCGGGCAACGAACGCAACATCGACGTGATGCGCCCCTTGTTGGGTCAGATCATCGACGACGCCCAGACCACCACCTTCCACCGGTGGCGACGCGACACCCAAGCACTCGGCCGGCTCTTGGACCAGGACGGGCCGCATGACCCGTCGGACGACTGGGCACGCAACGTGCTGCGGCTCTCCGACTCCGACGACCTCTCCCTGTTGAAAGCAGAGCTGTGCGGAGAAGCCGCTGTCGCTGTCAGCCAGGGGTTGAACCGTGTGGCCGACGAGCTCTTCCTCGCCTGGACGAAGGACTGCACCGCGAACCCCGAACTGCAGATGCCGACCCGGGCGATGCTCCTCGCCCAAGCACTCGTCGAACTGGTGCGTCGTGGCCAGTCGGTGCCGGTCGGCGACAGCCGGCCCCCGCAGGTCGACGTCACGTTGGTGATGCGAGAGGACGACCCGTTCACCGTCACCGACCCCTGCGGCAGCTCGTTCCCGGCGTCGACGTTGCCGGTGTTCCTCTGCGACCCACACCTCCACGCCGTGCTGGTCGACAGCCTCGGGTTGCCGGTCAACGTGGGACGGGACTCGCGCGTTGCGAACGCCACCCAACGCCGAGCGCTCGCCGT